>DASYTX010000352.1:0-3063 GCA_036001865.1 Terriglobales bacterium | reverse complement strand
AATCGACGTACTGCCGGCGGGAGCGGTGGTGAAGGCCTTCGACATGGCCGACGCCGTCCACAAGGGCACGTTGGACGCCTGCTCCGCCGTGCCCGCCTTCTGGTACAACAAGAACTCGGCGTTGTCGCTGTTCGGTACCGGGCCGGCGCTGGGCCACGACGCCAACACCTTCCTGTCGTGGTACGAGCATGGCGGCGGCAAGACGCTTTACGAAGAGCTGTATCGCGACGTCCTCAAGCTTGAAGTGACGCCCTTCCTGTACGGACCGATGGGCGTCCAGCCGCTCGGTTGGTTCCGCAAGGAAGTGAAGAGTGCGGCGGACTTCAAGGGGCTCAAGTACCGCACCGTGGGGTTGTCCATCGACGTATTTGCCAACATGGGCGCCTCGGTGGTGTCCATGCCAGGCGGTGATATTGTGCCGGCCCTTGACCGCGGCGTGATCGATGCGGCGGAGTTCAACAACCCGGCGGTGGACGCCGGGTTGGGCCTGCCCGACGTGGCCAAGATCTGCATGGTGCAGAGTTACCATCAGCCTGCCGAGTGCTTCGAGGTGCTGGTCAACAAGAAAGTATTCGACGCCTTGCCGGAGCAGTACAAGACAGTGCTGCGCTATGCGCCCAAGGTCGCCAGCGCGGAAATGACCTGGAAGATCCTCGACGTCTACTCGCAGGCTTACGTCGACCTGCGCGACAAACGCGCAATCAAGTTCATCGAGACCCCGCGCGACATTCTCCAGGCCCAGCTCGAGGCTTGGGACAAAGTGATTGCCCAGAAGAGCCAGGAAAACCCGTTCTTCGCTAAGGTGCTCGATTCGCAGAAAGCGTACATGCGACGCGTGGTGGACTACAAGATCAAGTTCGACGTTCCCGCCGATCTCGCCTACCAGCATTTTTTCGGTAGGGCGTGACACTTTCTCCCGCTGAAGGCGGAGAGGGTGGAAAAACCGTCTCTTCCCGCAGATTGCGGAGAGGGAAGGGATGGCAGCGCATCGTAAGGGTGCAACCACTGATGAACCCATATCTCCTAACGATCGACCGGGTAAGCGCCTGGGCGGGCAAGACGTTTGCATGGTGCATCGTCGGCCTGACTGCCGTGGTCTGCTTCGACGTTGTGGCGCGCTATTACTTCAACGCGCCCACTCAGTGGGGTGGGGACGTGAGCCTCATGCTCTACGGTACGCTGTTCATGATGGCGGGCGCCTACACGTTGTCCCGCAACGGACACGTGCGCGGTGACGTGCTGTATCGCTTTCTCCCACCACGGATGCAGGCCGGACTGGACCTTGGCCTTTATCTCCTGTTCTTCGTTCCGGGCATCGCGGCGCTCGCCTGGTTTGGCGTCGGGTTCTTCTGGGAGTCCTGGGGATTTTCCGAAAAGTCGCAGGTCTCGAGCAGCAGCATACCGATCTATCCGCTCAAGCTCGTAATCCCGCTCGCGGGCGCACTGTTGCTGTTGCAGGGCGCAGCGGAGATCGCGCGCTGCGTAATCTGCCTCAAGAGGGGGCAATGGCCGCAGCGGCTGCATGACGTGGAGGAGATCGACATCGAGGAGCTAAAGGCGGGGCTTGCCGCCGAGCATCAGAAGGACGGTAGATGAGGGCGGCTCGCTTCGGACTGGGGTTTCTCGCCCTCAGCATCGTCGTCATACTGCTTCTGCTGCTCGTCCCCGAGCAGATCACCCGACCCCACCTCGGACTGCTCATGTTGGGCTTGATCGTGGTGGCGATTCTGCTGGGCTTCCCCACCGCCTTTACCCTAATGGGGCTGGGCATGGTGTTTGGCTTCATCGCGTTCTATCGTCCCGGGCAAACCTTCTTCTCCAGCCCGATTTTCGACCAGATGGTGCTGCGCACCTTCGGAGTGATGACCAACGACGTGGTCATGTCGGTGCCGCTGTTCGTGTTCATGGGCTACGTCATCGAGCGCACCAACATCATCGATCGGCTGTTCCGGAGTCTCCAACTCGCCATGGGGCGGCTGCCGGGCAGCCTGGCTGTGGCCACAGTCATCACGTGCACCATTTTCGCCACCGCCACGGGGATCATCGGGGCTACGGTTACGCTGATGGGGCTGTTGGCGCTGCCCCCGATGTTGCGAGCGGGCTACGACGTCAAGCTTTCAGCTGGCGTGATCACCGCTGGAGGCTGTCTCGGAATTCTCATTCCCCCAAGCGTCATGCTGATTCTTTACGGCGCCACCGCGCAGGTTTCCGTGGTTCAGCTTTATGCCGGCGCGTTGTTCCCCGGACTGTTGCTCGCACTGCTGTACATCCTCTACGTGATCGGCCGTGCGATGCTGAATCCGGCACTGGCGCCGCGACTTCCCGAGGCGGAGCGCAACGTCCCGATGCTTGGGCTCCTGAAGATGCTGGCCGGATCCTTCCTGCCGCTCGCGGTGCTGATCGTTACCGTTCTCGGCAGCATCGTCGGCGGTGTCGCCACTCCGACCGAGGCGGCGGCAGTGGGAGCGTTCGGGGCCATCATGTTGGCGGCTGCCTACCGGCGGCTGGATTGGGCGCGCCTCAGGGAGTCTGTGTTCCTCACCGCCCGCACCACGGCAATGGTGTGCTGGCTGTTCGTGGGTTCGCAGCTGTTTTCCTCCACTTTCGCACTGCTGGGCGGGCAGGGTATCCTGGAAAGCTGGGTGAAGGTGCTGGAGCTGTCGCCGATCGGGTTCCTGATCCTGTCGCAACTGGTGATTTTCCTGTTGGGCTGGCCACTGGAGTGGACCGAGATCATCGTCATCTTCGTGCCCATATTCCTGCCGTTGCTGGGACACTTCGGGATCGACCCGCTGTTTTTCGGGCTGCTGGTGGCGCTGAACCTGCAGGCTGCCTTCCTGTCGCCGCCGGTGGCCATGGCGGCCTTCTATCTGAAAGGCGTGGCGCCGTCGCACGTAACGCTGGGCCAGATCTTCCAGGGCATGATGCCGTTCATGATCATCCAGATCCTGGCGATGGTGCTGCTATACGCGTTCCCGCAGATCGGAATGTGGCTGCCGCGTGTGCTTTACCAGTAGAATTGGAAACTTCAGTGTGAAAAACAAGAGGGGAGAATGATGAAAC
>DASYTX010000351.1:0-2243 GCA_036001865.1 Terriglobales bacterium | reverse complement strand
GGTTCCAGAACGGGAAAGCCTGGGCGGTCCTGCCTAACGCCCCGGCTGCTCCGTTTTTCGATCCCCGCAAACCTTAATAATACCTTGAGCCCGCTATCCCGTTAGATGCGGCTGGCCCAACTTCGATTTACTCCTCAATTGTACCCTTACCTTTGGGCCTTCCGACCGTTACCAACGTCACAGCAGGAGAATTTTTGCCCATCCCCGGAAGCCGGTCGGCTGTGATTCAGTTCTGCAACCACTTTAGACACCGGCAGATGGCGTACGTCATCAGCCAAGAGCCCTGCCGCGACTGACGGCGATCCAATCACCCACTCGCCAGCTCCTCGATCACCACGCCCTCGCCGTCACACACGAACTCGGCCGGAGGCCCCAGTCCTCGCACCCAGACGATGATGCCGTTGCTCACCACCACCGGCCAAGCCGCGCGCTCTGCCTGGGGCACGCCTTTTTCTTGCAGCAATTCCTTGACCTTCTTGGGACCCTTGCTGTGCGCCGGCCAGAAGCGGTCGCCGGGACGCCAATTGCGGATTACGAGTTTCGCGGCCAGCGCATGTCGGTCCAGTGCCTGATTGCCCGCGGCCACCCTGGCCCTGACCAGCGAGCCAGTCTCTTCCAGGCGCACCTCGCCCGGCACCGGCAGCGGGTATTCGTAGTCGCGCGGCTGGCGGTGTTTGCAGGCCTTTTCCAGCAATAGCTCGGGTTCGGCCACTCTGGCTCGCCACCCAGCGGGAAGCTCGAATGTCTTGCCCTTCGATCCTTTTGAAGAACAGAGGCGCAGCAGGCCATCGATGTGCTCAAATTCCGTCCTGATTCCCAGCGCCTCGCATGCTGCCCGCAACAGCCGCCGGCGAGTGGCCACGGGGTGCTGCTCCAGGGCATCCCGGCGGATCACACCGCCTTCTTCACCGCTCGACGTGAAGACTCTCGGCAGCAAGCTCTCGACCTCCCGCTGCCGCTGCTCCTGCTCCTCGCGTGCCATCTGCGCCAGGTTTGACAGCACCTCGGCAATGCCGGGATTGAACTCGCGCTCCAGCAGCGGCAGCAACTGGTGCCGCACTCGGTTGCGCAGGTGGCGCAGGTCGCGGTTGGTGGGATCCTCGCGCCAATCCTGAGCCAGGGCTCGCAGGTGGCCTTCAACTTCGCGGCGGCGCACGGCCAGCATGGGACGCACGATCGAAGCCTCGCCTACCTTTTGCACCGGATAAATCCCCGCCAGGCCCTTGGTGCCCGCCCCGCGCACCAGGCGCATGAGGACGGTCTCCGCTTGATCATCCATGGTGTGCGCCGTGGCAACTTTGTCGAGTACACCATTGGTCAAGAGCCGGCGGAAGAAGCCATAGCGCAGCTCGCGCGCCGCCGTTTCCAGGCTCAGCTTGTGCTCGCGGGCGTGCATGGTGGCATCGCCGGAATCGCCATGGAAGTCGAGTCCAAAGCGCGCGGCCAACTGACGCACGAACTCCTCATCGGCGTCGGCTTCGGCCCCGCGGATTTTGTGATTGAAGTGCACGACGGAAAGCACCACGCCCAGCTCGTCACGTAGCTCTAGCAGTCCACGCAGCAGACCCACCGAGTCCGCCCCGCCCGACACTGCTACGCCCACCCGGTCTCCGGGCCGCACCAGCTCCCGCTCGCGGATGTAGGCGCGCAGCTTCTCCAGCATGGATCAATGGTAGTCGAGAACCGTGTCGCCTGGCACAGCATGGGCTTCGCAACTGCGCACCGCCACCCGGGTCGCCAACAAGATGCGCGAGTTGGTTGCGCGGCGTTGAACGGATGTAGCGCCAGCGTCTCGCTGGCTGTTACGGCGGCGTCTCGCCGCCGCCCGCGCAACAAGTCGCATCAGCGGCGACTCTTCGACGGATTGGCTCGGGCGGCAAAGTGCTCCCACCCCCGCGGCTCCAGCCGCTGCCGCTTGCCTCGCGCGTCCCGCAGCCACATATTTCTGCCCTTTACGATCTCGCCTATCCTCGTCACGCGCACGCCGGCAATACGCCGCGGCATCCGACGCGAGGCCGGGGCGGTGAACAGCAGCTCGTAATCCTCGCCGCCGTGGAGCGCCAGCTCGAGCCGCACACCCTTTGCTCGCGGAATGTCCTCCGCGCGCACCACCGCGCCCACCCGGCCCTCTTCGCAGATGTGTCCTAGGTCGGTGGACAGGCCGTCACTCAGGTCGATGGCGGCCGTGGCCAGCCCGCGCTGCCGCAGCCACCGCCCGACTGCCAGCCGCGGCGTAGGATAGA
>DASYTX010000350.1:0-5811 GCA_036001865.1 Terriglobales bacterium | reverse complement strand
GCCTTGAGCATGGCTTTGTTCTTTTCCTTGTCCCTGTTGGCTTTGAGCGAGTCGACAGCTTTGGCGTGGGCGGTCTTGATCCATGAGTCGGCCTCACTTTTGTGGCACGAACTGCATTTCTTCCGCCCCTCGAACGCTGTTTCGGCGGCAGCGCTTCCGGCCAGAATCACGAACACCGCCGCAGCGGCGAGCGCGTGTATCATGGGATGAGTCACGGTCTTTCCTCCAATAAAAATATTCGCGGTCGTACTCTCAAAATTGCTCGTGGCCGTACTTTATCGCCGGTTTGCGCGAACGGGTAGCGCCACCGTTCCCTCTGGGACCACCGCGGCCACTGAAGCACTGAAGCAATCAGCCACCGGACGGCTGCGCAGGCGGGATCTTGTACACCCGATAGCCGCCGTGCTGGTAGATGAGCTGCACAGCTTGCGGCTCACGAGGCGTCGAGTTCGTGAAGGGCAGCATCTGTGCGAGCAGTGTGTTGCCGCTTTTGTCATCACGGAGGAAATAGGCGCGCACCGCCTTCTCGGAGAAAAATTGCAGCGTGTACGCTTCGTAGTGGTTGTCTTTCATCCAGGCCTTCAGTAGGCCGATCAGCCCGTGAATGTTGCCGTTGTTCGGGAAATCCTTGTAGGCCATGTCGAGGCGTTCCGGGCGCATCAGCCCCAGCTTATAGATGTCGGCGACGTGGACCACCAGATAGGCCTCGCGCGGGCCGGCCAGCTCGCGCAGCATCGCCACGCCTTCGTTCGTGTCCGCCGCCAGCGCATCGGCGAAGCGCTGGAATTTCCGACTCTCTTCGGCCGGCGCCGGGGCACCCCAGAACTCGCGCTCATACTTGTCGATGGCGCCGATGCGTCCGCTCCAGTATGAAGGCGCGATCATCGGCTCGCCGAGGTGGGACGTGAACAACGTGTCACGGTCGGCGAGCAGTCGCACTTGGCGCGAGGTGTCCCACCATGCAAGGACGACGGCGTCTTTCGGCACATGCGTGGCGATCGCCGTCGCCAACGCGGTCAGCTCGGATAGCTTGCTGTCGTTGGAGATGACCGGTTCACTGGTGAGGTTCTCCCAGTTGAGCAGCACGGGCGGGGCGTTGCCGCGGGTCGCGAGATGGGCCACGGCGATGGGCTTGTCCACTTCTTGCACCCGCACTTCGTGCTTGCTTATGGTCAGATCCGGCCAAGCCTCCAGCCCAAGCTTGTCGAATTTGCCGACCCCGCCCTCCTCGACCAGTTGGTAGTGGTAGGGTGCCGGCACGGGTTTGAGCCCCAGGTAGGCGAGCCAGCCGAGCACAAAAAGACCTCCCGTCACCAGGACGATTCCCAGTGACGGGAGGAGTTTGGTGCCTGGTCGCGTCAGCGCTCCTTCCATCGTCTGCGCTGCGCCCGCTGTCAGCGCCCGCCGTTCTTCTTGCGCCTGCTCCAACTGGCGAGCGCGATGGTGCCGGCCAGCAGCATACCGCCGCCCAGGCCGCCGAGCGAAAGCTTCGCGCCTGTGCTGTCGAGGTCAAGCAGGCTCGCGCTGCGCGCCTCGAGATTGAGCATCCGTCCCTGCAGCGCCATCATCTCCTTGAGCTTGGTGTCCTCGTCCATGATCTCGACATAGGCCCGGTTCATCGGCCCCCAGCCGAAGGTGTAAGTATAGCCACCCGGGTGTTCGTGGGCGAGCCCCACATGCAACTGCACCAGATGATCCTCAGCCATTTCAAAGAGCTTGAGCTCGATCGCTGCCGGGTTGTTGCCCTTCGACCAGAATATCTGGAAGAACTGCTCGAACCCGTCAGTGATTCCCGGCGGGGGCGCCGGGCGGTTGGTCGTCTGGCCTGTGAGCAGGCCGGCCTTGTACTGCTTCTCGACCACCGCATGCGCCTCATCGTATTTATCAAGCCCATGTTTGGTGCCGTTGTCCATGAATTCGAGGTAGGCGCGGGCGAAGCTCTCGGAGTGGCACTGGGTGCAAGTCTTTACCCAAGCATCCAGGCGCTTCTCGGACCAGTCGCTGGCGATATTTTCTCGGACGCCGGGCACGAAGGGGTAGTTCGCCCAGCGCACCTTGCGCACCACGTTGTGACTGAACTTGCCCTGGTACTCCATGTGACAGAACTGGCAGGTGGGTATGGTCTGCCCGCCAATGGCGCGCGCGTCCTTCATTTGCACGTTCCAATTCACCTTCAGTTTGTGATTAAAATACTCCGTGCCGTGCTTCGACAGGGAGTAGGCTTCCGCATTGTTGTGGTCAGCCCCGTTGTGGCAGGTGAAGCAGGCCTCAGACTTGCGCGACTCGGCCACCGAGAATTCGTGCCGGATGTGGCAGCCGTCGCACTTGTTCTGACTGACGTGGCACATGGTGCAGCCATCGGCGATCTCGCGTTGCGGCATCGCGGCATAGACCTCCACCGAGTTGTTGGCCATGTAGTCCAGCGCGTGCGACGGGCGGCCCTTGGGATACGAGTTCGCCGGCCAGGTGATGGTGTCCCGCTCGGACTCCCGTTCGGCGAACTCCTGCAGGTGGCAGGTGCCGCACACATTGGCGGTGGCCATCCGCAGGTCGACGCGGTGGTCGGCCTTCTTCTTGGTGTTGATGTCGTAATGGCAGTCGATGCAGCCGACTTCCTTCAATGGCTCGTTCGCACCGAGTTTGCCCATCGAGCGCAGGTTCTGCTCGATCGCCTCCAGCTTCGCTTTCTTGTAATAGATATCATCCTTCGGCGTGAGCTTGCGGATCTTGTCCAGATTGGCGTGGGTGCTCTTCTTCCAGGCGGTCACCCAGCCGGGCGACTCGTCGGTGTGACACTTGACGCACTCCTTGCGCGTCGCGATATCCTTGACCGTCTTCGGCGGCTTGTAGAAGGACAGAGGATCAAGGTACTTGCTGAAGGGGAGCGGTTCCCAGTACTTGCCGAGCGGCCCTTTCCCGGCGCCTTGGGCTGGATCCAGATAGCGTTTCACCAGCGCCTCGTACAACTGCTTGGGCTCGGCCGACCGATCGAGCTTCAGCGCCTCGTAGGTTTCCTTGGGGACGCTGGGGAAGTCCGCCTGCACCGGCGCGGCGAGCAGCAGGCCGCAGAAGACTACAACAAGCCTCAGCCAGAGATTGACGACCATGTGCAATGCTCCCTGTTTGGTTAAGACACTTGTTATGGTCTTGAGTGAGCCTGTTGCTGAAACTCGAATTTCGGGTCGTACAGCAATGTCGTATTCATCTGGGCCACGGCATCCACCATGAACCAGGCCAGATCGTCCTCCGCCGCCGGTCTTGCCACGACGGCGGCATCAGATCGCGTGGCTCCCGATGACACGGCATGACGTGAGAGCCCCTGGCACCCCCCTCTCAGCGCGTTGGACGCACGTATACCCAAGCATACATCAAAATGTGGCTCTTCGCGTAATCGTGTGGGTGAATTGTGATGTTTTCACAGGGCTGGTAGCGTGCAAGTCAGTATCTTGAGCTGCAGATACTCCTCATCGCGCAGCCCGTAGGCGCGCCGTTGGATAACCCGGATTTTATGGTAACAAGTCAACGTGATGGTTCTTACGCCTGGCAAGGATAGGAGAATGCCACAAACAAAAATATGATCGGCGTCATGTTTTCAAAATAATCAGCAGTGGGAGAGCGGACGAGCCCTGCTCGTTTGAATTGGCCCATGATTCTGGTCGCGGTTTCCACGGCGATGCCGGCCATATCGGCCAGATCCTGACGGGTCAAACGGACGGTGAGACGAATGCCATCCGGTTCTCGCACCCCGGCACGCGCAGCCAGCTTGATCAGCAGGCTCGCCATACGTTGCTCGGCCCGGTCCATCGCCAGCAGCTTGGCGTTCTCTTGCGCTTCGTTCAGGCGATGGCCCAGGTATTTGATGACATCGAGCGCCGCATCGGGGTTGCGGCGCAACAGATCATAATAGGCCTTCTTGCTGAGGCGGAGGACGTTGACGTCCCCCATCGGCTGGGCGCAGCCAGGGTGGGTGCCCCCCTCAAAGACAGCCGCGTCGCAGCAGAAGAGATCCTCGGGCATCAGGACTCTGAGCGTCACTTCCTTGCCGCCCGGCGAAGTCTTGACGCATTTAACCGAGCCTTCCTTTAAAATGTCAAGGGGGTTTGTGCAACAGGCTCTCAGCCCGTCCACATTGGTGGTTTGCAGGGTAATTTGGACGGCAGTGATAAGAGAGAGACTTGTGGGCTTCCCGGCGCTATGGTATTTCACGATCAATGACGACGGTGATCCCATCCGTTCCAGGCTTCACCGGCTTACTCATCCCCTGCAGGTCTCCACTTTTTGGCATGGCCACGCCGGACTTCGACAGACGGGCCACAATCACCACCGTGCCTACGTCGGAGAGTTTTCTGGACGGCATCGGGCTGGTCGAGTCATCGAGCCGGAACGTGAAGGGTAAATCTTTCTTCGTCGCCCGCACGATGGCCACAGGCATCGGTGGGCCATTCATCTCGCGTGCAAACACAAACAATGTGTCCGTCGAGGAGCCTTTGCCGGCCAGGCTCGGCGCCATAATTACCTTGCCTCTGATCGCACGTGACAGTCCGGCCTGCCCGGTCGGCTTGGCCGGCGCCGCCGGTTCCGCATTCGCGGGCATCGTCTTTTGACCGCTACCAAGCCGGCTCCGGGCTTCTGTGATGGCAGCCATCAGTTGCTGCGTCACCTCCGGCTCTGCGTCCGCAGGAAGGTTCGCGCGAGCCTGTTCCCAGTCCTTGGCCGCGCGCGCATAATTCTTTCGGTTGAAGGCCACGGTCCCTGCCAGCATCAGCGCCTTCACATTGTGTGGATCGATCTTCAGCGCTTGTTGAATCAAGACGTCGGGCTTCCCTTCCAGCTTGCGACCCTGGTGGACACCGAGAACATCGGCATAGTCTGCAAGTAACTGCGCATCATCAGGAATCAGTTTCACGGCTTTCTCGAAGATCGGCACGGCGTCGTCGTGACGCCCCATTTCCACGTACGAACGCGCGAGCAATACCCATCCCACGCCATCATTCGGATTCTGCTCCATTTTCTGCTTTAGTCGCTCGACCAGTACGTCGAGTCCGTCAGAGGACTGATGGTCATATTCTGAACTCCCTTGCGCAGACAACGAGGGCGCAGTTGGCTGCGTCATGGCGAGCGGATTCCCAAGTTCCCAATAGAGCACCCCACTGACAGTCGGGACAATCATGGCAAGTGCAAGAGCCACCAGCCTGCTATTCACCTGTCGCCGTACCCTTGTGGGCGTCGTCTCCGTGGCGCCCGTTTCTTCCAGCAGACGGCGTTCGAGCTCACGTCGCGCTTGCTGATACAGTTCGTCGGTGAGCACGCCGTTTGTGTGGTCCTGCTCCAATTCCGCGAACTGCTGCCGGTAGACAGTCAGTGTCTTCTCCTGCTCTCCCGTTGCGGCGGCGGTGCGCTTCAGCAGGGGCCACAACAGGAGACCGAGGACGAGAACGGTCATGGTCGATGCGATGAGCCAGAATATGATGGTCATGGGCGATTGGCTCCATCGGAGAGCAGTTGCGCGACACGGTTGCGCTCTTCTTCCGACAATGACACGTCGGCAAGCTTCTTCTGTCTCCTGCGCAGCACAAGCACCAGTGCCGTCGCGCCTGCGATCAGCAAGAGGAACGGTCCCATCCAGAGCAAGGTAGTGCTGGCTTTCCACGGCGGCCGGTACAAGACGAAGTCGCCGTACCGTTGCACGAGAAAGTCGATAATTTCCCGGTCACTCATATCTTTGGCGATCATCTCGCGAACTTCTCGGCGCAAGTCTTCGGCCAACGGCGCGTTCGAATCGGCCAACGTTTGGTTCTGACAGACCAGGCA
>DASYTX010000349.1:0-8675 GCA_036001865.1 Terriglobales bacterium | reverse complement strand
GGAACTTGTAAGCTTCATATGGCCTCGTTTGTGCGGTTCAGCGCTATAGCCTCCGAGGACCTGACCGCCTTCATAACTCAACTCCGAGCTGCCATGGTTTTCATAGCCGGCAGCGCCGCGTTCTCCTTGTCCCCAGGAAGCCTGTCCGCGAATCTCGGCATTGCCGGGCGGATGGGGACCGGACATGGGATATATGCCCGAGCGACCGACCTCGTCTTTTCGGCCCGCCCCTCCACCAGGAAGGCCACTCTCCGCCATGCTGTTCATGTCAGCGATCGTAACGCGACGCAACGCGTCTTCCACGACTTGGTTCACCATGAGCAGTTGATCGTAGCCGGGGAGCGCCTCCAAACGGCGCCAGTGTTTTCCGCGAATATGAGGCCGCGTTATTCCGTGGCAAGCCTTAATCACGTCGAGCACGGTGATTTGGTGGGGATCGCGTGCCAGGCTATAACCACCGTTGATCCCGTGATGCGAGAGCAGCAGCCCAGCTCTGGCCAGGTGCTGCAAGATTTTGGCCAGTGCTTCCTGGGGAAATCCATATAACCCCGCCAAGTCATTGGCACTAAGAGTGGCCTCCGGAGCGCTCTCCGCCAGGCGTTTGACGACGATCAGACCGTAACAGGCTTTTCTTGTCAGCAGCATAGGTCTCTCCCCTATCTTGAAATACCGTGTGGGTCAGCGTAATATAATACTAAATTTGTACTGTTTTCTGGCCAGCGCCCCATGCACGAGGCATGCGGAGGGGAGACGCGACACGAATGTTGAGACTGAGCAAACTGACGGACTACGGGATGGTCCTGATGAGCTGCTTTGCACGCAGCCGGGCAGGATCGCTGCGCAACGCGCGCGACCTGGCTGCGGAATCGCGGCTGCCGTTGCCTACCGTAAGCAAGCTCTTGAAGGAGCTGCTGCAAAGCGGGCTCCTGGTTTCCCACCGCGGTATTCAAGGCGGCTATCGCCTGGCGAGGGAGCCGCGGGAGATCTCGCTGGCTGAGATCGTTGCCGCCTTGGAAGGGCCAGTCGCCTTGACGGAGTGCAGCACGGATGTCTCCGGGCTGTGCGATCTCGAGGCGTGCTGCGCGATTAAGCAGAATCAGCAAGTGATCAGTCAGGCGGTGCGAGGAGTGCTGTCGAAATTGATGCTTTCCGACTTGATCCAGCCCATGCAGCTGACGACTATCCAGGGCCCGAGCGGAAACCTGGTGCCTGCGATTCGTCTGACGGGGAGAATCCAATGACCACCAACGCTGAAACCATCCGCGACCTGGCAGAGCGCGAGTACAAGTGGGGCTTCATCACCGAGGTCGAGGAAGACAGGGTCCCCAAGGGGCTCAACGAAGACATCGTCCGCCTGATCTCGGCAAAAAAAGGCGAGCCTGCTTTCATGATCGAATGGCGGCTGAAGGCCTATCGCCACTGGGCCTCGCTGGAGAAGTCGCAGGCGGAACCGAAGTGGGCGAATGTGAAGTACGGCCCCATCGACTATCAGGACATTGTTTATTACTCGGCGCCGAAGAAGAAGGCCAGCCTGAAGAGCCTGGATGAGGTCGATCCCGAGATCCTGCGGACCTACGACAAGCTGGGGATCCCCCTGTTGGAGCAGCAGAAGCTGGCCGGCGTCGCAGTGGACGCTGTGTTCGACAGCGTCTCGGTGGCAACGACGTTCAAACAGAAGCTGGCCGAGAAGGGCGTTATCTTCTGCTCGTTCTCCGAGGCAGTGCAGAACCATCCCGAGCTGGTGAAGAAGTATCTGGGCTCGGTGGTGCCCTACACTGACAACTTCTTCGCCGCGCTGAACGCGGCTGTATTCACCGATGGCTCCTTTGTGTATGTGCCCAAGGGCGTTCGCTGCCCCATGGAGCTTTCCACTTATTTCCGCATCAATGCGGCGGAGACGGGGCAGTTTGAGCGCACGCTGATCATCGCCGACGAGGGCGCCCACGTCAGCTACCTGGAAGGGTGCACGGCGCCGATCCGCGATGAGAACCAGCTCCACGCCGCTGTGGTCGAACTGGTGGCGCTCGATAACGCCACGATCAAGTACTCCACCGTGCAGAACTGGTACCCCGGCGACAAGGAAGGGCGGGGCGGGATCTACAACTTTGTCACCAAGCGCGGCAAATGCCTGGGACAAAATTCCAAAATCTCGTGGACACAGGTCGAAACCGGCTCGGCGATCACTTGGAAGTACCCCAGTTGCATTTTGATGGGTGACAACTCAGTCGGCGAGTTCTACTCGGTGGCTTTGACCAACAACTACCAGCAGGCCGATACCGGCACGAAGATGATCCATATCGGTAAGAACACCAGCAGCACGGTTGTGTCGAAGGGCATCTCCGCGGGCCACGGGCAGAACACTTACCGCGGGCTGGTGAAAATCCAAAAGGGCGCCACGGGAGCACGCAACTACACGCAATGCGACTCGCTGCTGATCGGCGACAAGTGCGGCGCACACACGTTCCCCTACATTGAAGTGAAAAACGCGAGCGCGCGCATGGAGCACGAGGCTTCGACATCGAAAATCGGTGAGGACCAGATCTTCTACTTGCGGCAGCGAGGGCTGTCGAGCGAGGAAGCCGTCTCCATGATCATCAACGGCTTCTGCCGGCAAGTCTTCCGTGAATTGCCGATGGAGTTTGCCGTGGAAGCCCAGAAACTGCTCAGCATCAGCCTGGAAGGAAGCGTCGGGTAACGAGTAACGAACATGAACATGCTCGAAATCAAGAACCTGCACGCGACGGTAAACAATCACGAAATCCTCAAAGGAGTGGACCTGGTGGTCAACGCCGGCGAGGTGCATTCCATTATGGGACCGAATGGATCGGGCAAGAGCACGCTGGCGCAAGTGCTGGCGCGGCGCGAGACCTACGAGGTCACCGAAGGCCAAGTCCTGCTCAATGGCAAGGACCTGCTGGCCATGAAGCCCGAAGAGGCCGCCTGCGAAGGTCTGTTCATGGCTTTTCAGTATCCGGTGGAGATCCCGGGCATCAGCAACGCGTATTTCCTGCGGGCGGCGCTGAATGCGATTCGCAAGTACCGCGGCGAGGAAGAGCTGGATGCGATGGATTTCCTCCCGCTCCTGAAAGAGAAAATGCGCCTGCTGGAGATGGACGAGCGATTTCTGAACCGGCCGGTAAACGAGGGTTTTTCCGGAGGCGAGAAGAAGCGGAACGAGATCGTGCAGATGGCGGTGCTCGAGCCCAAGATGGCGATCCTGGATGAGACCGACTCCGGGCTCGATATTGATGCGCTCAAGATCGTCGCCAAGGGAGTAAGTGCGATGCGCAGCCCCGAGCGCGCCATTCTGCTGGTGACGCACTATCAGCGGGTGCTGGATTACATCGTTCCCGATTACGTTCACGTGCTGGTGGACGGCAGAATTGTGAAATCCGGCGGGCCGGAATTGGCACTCGAACTGGAAGAGAAGGGTTACGGCTGGGCCGAGCCCGCAACCGCACAAGCGCGCTAAACGGGCAAGGGGACAAGGTTAGCAATGGGAATTGCAACGACAGAACGGCTTCGTACTTACCTGGACGCATTCAGCGAGTTCAATGCTCGCAGCGAACGGGAGCCCGATTGGCTGCGTTCATTGCGCGAGCGCGGGTTTGTGCGCTTCTCCGAGACCGGCTTCCCGACCACCAAGGATGAGGATTGGCGCTTTACCAATGTGAATGCGATTGCGCAGACCCAGTTTGAACTGGCGCGCGGTGCGTGTGACGGCGTTTCATCCGCCACGCTGCAACCGTTTAGCATTCCCGGTGCAGGGTGCCAGTTGGTGTTTGTCAATGGCCGATTCGCGCCCGAGTTGTCGGATTTGGGAAGCTTGCCGCGCGGCGTACAGGTCGGGAGCCTGGCACAAGCGATAGCGGAAAACAGCCCAGTCCTCGAAAAGCACCTGGGCCGCTATGTCAATCTCGAGCGCGATGCTTTCTGCGCTCTGAACACGGCCTTTATAGAAGATGGCGCATACGTCTATCTGCCGCGCCGGACGATAGTGGAAGCGCCCATCTGCCTGCTGTTCATCTCCATTCCCGGTGACGGCCCGCAGATGACGCACCCGCGCAACCTGATGGTGGTAGAGGACGAGACGGAAGCCAGCGTGGTGGAAGACTACGTCTCGTTGGGCAGCGGCGTTTTCTTTTCCAACGTGGTGACCGAGCTGGTCGCGGGCGAGAATGCCGTGGTCTCACACCACATGATCGAGCGTGAGGACCGGCAGGCCTTTAACGTTTCCACGCTGCGCACACAGCAGGCGCGCAGCGCGAATGTGAGCTCGCATTCAGTGCTTCTGGGCGGCGGACTGGTGCGGAACAACGTCCACCCGGTGCTGGCGGGGGAAGGCGGCGAGTGTTTGATCAATGGGTTATTCATTGGCGCTGCCACCCAGCACATGGACAACTACATGCTGGTGGAGCACGCGAGCCCGCACTGTAGCAGCCGGCAGTACTATAACGGCATTCTCGACGACCATTCTCATGGCGTGTTCCACGGTCGCATCATCGTCCACAAGGACGCGCAGAAGACCGACGCCAAGCAGACCAACCGCAACCTGCTGCTCTCCGACGACGCCCAGATCGATACCAAGCCGCAACTGGAGATCTACGCGGACGACGTTAAATGCACGCACGGCGCGACCATCGGCCAGGTAGAGGAGAACGCGCTCTTCTACCTGCGCTCGCGTGGCATTGACGAAGTTTTCGCGCGCAGGCTGCTGCTGCTTGCGTTTGCCAGCGAGTGCCTCGACCGCATGAAGTGCCGGCAGGTACGCGATTACCTGGAAAACGTGGTGCAAACCGGGCTACCTGCAGCTTCCCCGTCGGAGGCGAAGGCTGCACGCGCCGGTAAAGTTGAGAGGCGATGGGAGGAGGTCGGATGACGACTGCCGCCAACGTATTTCGCTGGCCAGAGCCGGCCACACAGACGGGGTTCGACGTCCACAAGGTCCGCGCGGAGTTCCCAATTCTTGCGCGAAGGGTCAAGGGGAAACCGCTCGTCTACCTGGACAACGCTGCTACCACGCAGAAGCCGCAGCCGGTCATTGACGCCCTTGTGCGCTACTACACGGCGGAAAACGCCAACATCCATCGCGGGGTGCACACGCTTTCCGAACTGGCGACGGAGAGCTACGAACAGGCGCGTGCCGTGGTGCAACGCTTCCTGCATGCCGCCGATCCGAGCGAGATCGTTTTCGTTCGCGGGGCGACGGAGGGCATCAACCTGGTGGCGCAGACCTGGGGACGAACTCACGTCGGCAGTGGGGACGAGATCGTCATCTCGGCCATGGAGCATCACTCCAACATCGTGCCGTGGCAGATCCTTTGCGAACAGCAGGGAGCGAGGCTGCGAGTCGCTCCGATCAATGATGATGGCGAACTGTTGTTGGACGAGTTGGAAAAGCTGCTCGGGCCAAAGACGAAATTGGTAGCCATGGTGCACGTCTCCAACGCGCTTGGCACGGTCAATCCGGCCCGCAAGGTCGTGGAGATGGGGCACCGGTGGAACGCTCGCGTGCTCCTGGACGGGGCCCAGGCAGTCCCGCACACGTCCGTAGACGTGCGCGGGCTCGATTGCGACTTCTACGTCTTCTCCGCTCACAAGGTGTACGGGCCCACTGGAATTGGTGTCCTGTATGGCAAGGCGGAACTGCTGGATGCCATGCCGCCGTACCAAGGGGGTGGCGACATGATCAGCTCGGTCACGTTTGAGAAGACGCTGTACAACCGCTTGCCGTACAAATTTGAAGCTGGCACGCCGCACGTGGCCGGCGGCATCGGCTTAGGCGCCGCGCTGGAGTACGTGAACGCAATCGGTATCGACCGGATAGCCAAGCACGAGCATCAGGTACTGGCCTGTGGCACCGAGCGCCTGCAGGCAATCCCCGAGCTGCGCCTGATCGGCACAGCCAGAGAGAAGGCCGGCGTGCTTTCGTTTGTCATGGAGGGCATCCACCCACACGACGTCGGTACGATTCTCGACCAGGAAGGCATCGCGATCCGCACCGGACATCACTGCGCGCAGCCGCTGATGCAGCGATTCGGCGTGCCGGCGACGGCGCGCGCATCCCTGGCGCTCTATAACACGATGGAGGATATTGACGCTCTTGCCGGCGGACTGCAAAAGGTCAGGGAGGTCTTCGCCTGATGCCGGAGCTGCGCGATCTCTATCAGGACATCATCCTGGAACACAGCAAGCGTCCGCGGAAC
Organism: Terriglobales bacterium; assembly: GCA_036001865.1. Taxonomy (GTDB): domain Bacteria; phylum Acidobacteriota; class Terriglobia; order Terriglobales; family Acidobacteriaceae; genus DASYTX01. Next base: position 2,469 of record DASYTX010000349.1, on the reverse strand, counting down.
TACCGCGCGCTGGAAGCCGCGAACCGCACCGTGGAGGGCTATAACCCCCTCTGCGGCGACCACTTTACGGTCTACCTCGATGTGGAAGGCGATCACATCCGCGACATCTCGTTCCAGGGCTCGGGGTGTGCGATCTCCAAGGCTTCGGCCTCGATGATGACGCAAGTCGTGAAGGGTAAGCGTATGCAGGAGACGGAGGAGCTGTTTGAGAAGTTCCACCACGTTGTGACCGGGGAAAATGGCGCGGACTCGAACGAGCTTGGCAAGCTGGCGGCGTTTGCTGGAGTGTCGGAGTTCCCCGTGCGCGTGAAATGCGCCACCCTGGCCTGGCATGCGTTGCGCGCGGCCTTGAAGGGGGAGCAGCACCCCGTCTCCACTGAAGAATAGAAACCCGGAGGAGCAATCTATGCCCGCGTTGGAGGTCGGTCCCAATACCACGATGGAGGAAATCCTGAATGCGTATCCTAGCGCCCGGCTGGAGTTGTTCCGCCGCTACCACGTAGGCGGGTGCCAGGCGTGCGGGTACCAGTTGAGCGAAACGTTGGAACAGGTCTGCCGCAATCATGAAATTCCTGATTCGCTTGAACAGGCCATCGAGTACATCCGCAATAGTTCCGAAGTTGAGGCGAAACTGCAAATTTTGCCAACAGCTCTGGTGTCGATAAACGCTGCTCCAAAGCCTCCCGGGCTCGATTTGACCTTGCCCGAGTTCACGCAGGGGCAGCAACAATGGCGCATCGTTGATGTGCGCTCGTGCGAAGAATGGGAGCAGGGCCATCTGCCCGGCGCGCAACTGCTGACCACTGAATCGAAATTCGAGATGCTTGACTCCTGGCCGAAGGACACGCCGATCCTGTTTTATTCCAACACCGGGCGGCGGGGGCTGGAGACCGCGTCGTATTTTGTCGCCTACGGATTTACGAACGTACGCAATCTCGCCGGCGGCCTGCGGGCGTGGGAGGCTGTGCAATCCAAAGCGGCAGAAGCTGAAGGAGGTATGAATGTCGAGCGATACGGTCGTGCTCAGTCGTGACTGTGAAGCCACTCAGGTCCCGTTCGGCGGCGTGCAGGTGCTCCCCGCAGGGACATGGGTGAGAATCACGCAGTCGCTCGGCGGCAGTTACACTGTCGCCACCGAGCAAGGCTACATGTTGCGTATCGAAGCAAAGGACGCCGATGCGTTGGGAATCGTGCCGCAGGCACAGCCGGCGGAAGCCGCTCCCGGCCAATTTAGCGAAAAGCTGGTTTGGGACCAGTTGAAAACTGTCTATGACCCCGAAATCCCGGTCAATATAGTTGATCTCGGACTCATCTATTCTTGCCAGATAACGCCAGTCGAGGGCGGCCACAAAATCGAAATCGAGATGTCTGTGACCGCCCCCGGGTGCGGTATGGGAGACGTGCTCAAGGCCGACATCGAACGCAAGCTGTCGCAGCTGCCAAGCGTTAAGGAGGTCCAGGCGAAGATCGTGTTCGATCCGCCGTGGGAGCCTGGGCGCATGTCCGAAGCTGCCAAGCTCCAGCTTGGCATCGATTTGGACGACAGCCCGGCACAATCGCAATTTCCGATGATCAGATAGCTCGGGCTGCCATTGCCGTATGCTTAAGCCGTTCCCGCAACTCCGGCGCGCTAAAGGCCGAGTACATCAAGATGAAGTGCTTTCCGGCGACGACTGATACACCCGATGTAATTGAAAGCGTAAATGCGTCTGTCAAGGCAGACGGGCCGGAGCGGCTTCTGGCCGACGTTGGAGAACTGCTCGGCGGTTATAACGAGGCTCGGTCTCGCACTCGCCCCGAACTCATTCGGCAGCGGAGTAGCACAACTCCTGCAGCGGATCTTCTGGTGCGGTGCCAGCGTCACCTCAAATTTGATCCGGCCGTCTTCCAGCCGCGCCGGGCTGTCGCTGTTATGAACGTGGACAATCAGGCTGCGGTGGATTCGTCGCGTGCCTTCGTTGCCCTGGTGCTGGTATGTGTGCTCGGCTGTGTAGTCAAACTCCAGTTCCGCCGAGCCGTCGTCTCGGGGGCGCCAGGTTCGGCGCAGTTCGCCGGTTTGCATGCGACCCAGGTGAAGTTCCTCCCGGTCGGCGAAGTCGGCGTCCATCTCCAATGCGAACTCAAGTTTCTGCGCCGTTTTTGTTTTTCCTGTAGATATAGATAAATGTTTGAAATGGCTTGCTAAACCGTTGTAGGGGCTAAAACCCTACCTAACCAGCGACTGAAGCGGTCAATGAGGTCTGCACACGACCTGTGTGCGCGACACAACGATGTGGCCACTACAGGCTTGATCGAATTGTGGATTGACGAAGTGGGGCGCCGGACCTGGTTCCTGGCCGAGACAAGTCTCAGGTCCCAGAAGGCAGCATCTCCTTCTGTCGTCTTCCTCTGTACTCGTGAGCATCTAAACTGGTGTTGCAGGTTGAAGTGACTCATGGCAACACCGAGCAAATGCGCACATCCGGCATG
>DASYTX010000348.1:0-6129 GCA_036001865.1 Terriglobales bacterium | reverse complement strand
TTCGCCATCCGATCTACGTCGGCGACCTGCTGTTGCTCGTGGGACTTGAGTTGGCGCTCAATTCCTGGCTCGTAATGGCAGTGCTCGGGCTCGTGCCATTTGTGTTGCGCAAAGCGATCCTGGAGGAGAGGATTCTGGCCGAGCGGCTGCCTGGATACGGGGAGTACATCCGCCGGACGAAGCGGTTCATTCCGTACGTAGCTTAGGATTTTGGATTTCAAGCCATGAAGCAGGTCAGCATCGTTATTCCCGCTTACAACGAGGAGTTGGCGATTCAGCAGGTAATCGAAGAGATTCTTGAGGTGTGTCGCGAGCGTGACATCTCTCCGGAGCTGATTGTCGTCGATGACGGCTCCCGTGATGATACAGCGCGGCGGGCAGCATCGACCGGAGCGCGCGTCTTGCGGCATCGCAGCAACCGCGGCTACGGTGCTGCACTGAAAACCGGCATCGCTGCCGCGGCCCACGATTGTATCGTTATTACCGATGCTGATGGCACGTATCCCGCCAGACATATACCTGAATTAGTCGCTGCCCTGGAGCGTTCGGATATGGTTGTTGGAGCACGCATCGGACGTCATGTAAAGATCCCCTTGATCCGTCGACCGGCAAAATGGCTCCTCAACCGTCTCGCCAACTACCTGACCAGTGCTCGTATTCCCGATTTGAACAGCGGCCTGCGGGCCTTTCGACGTAATGTCGCGATGCAGTACTTCCCCATTCTGCCGGACCAGTTCAGTTGGTCAACAACGGTCACCTTGGCCATGCACTGCGACAAGTACGCCGTAACCTACATCCCTATCGACTACCGCGAACGTACTGGCAAGTCGAAAATCGTGCCTTGGGATGCAGGCGGCTTCCTGGTTTTGATCTTGCGCACGGCAATGCTGTTCCGGCCCATTCGCGTCTTCTTCCCGGTCGTCTTGCTTTGCCTTCTCTACGGTATCGTCAAGATGTCCATCGACCTTACCCATCAGCCCAACATCTCCGCATCCGCTCTTCTGGCATTCATGAGCGCGCTGCTCATCTTGCTCATCGGCATGCTTGGCGACGCCATCGCTACGCGTCTGGGTAGGCTAAGTCCTAATGCCGTCATTGGAGTGCGTACCTCGGAAGTCTTCTCCCTCGAGTCGGTGGATGAGGTCAATAGCTTCGACACGTCAGAGGTAGAAGCACAAGGCGAAGGAAGCCGCTAGCAGCAAACTGCGTACCGGCTTCCTATAGAATTTTTCTGAGCACCTCTTCGCACAGGATGGCCAAGTGGATCACCGCAATCACCGCCCATCCGCAATGAGCTCTATCTCAGAATTCTATGGCGCGGGTACGCCTCTCGCTTTGACTCGCTGCCGGTGCCAGTTTTGCTGTCAAGTGTTTCGGGACCCGGTGCGGCGCGGCACATCCCGCCAGGAAACTGCCGTCAATACTGGCTTTGGCGAGTTCATGCAAAACCGTGCTAGGGTTTCGTCGAACGCTTGGGCACCGCCGGCATCTCCGTCCCCATGACCTTGGCCAGCACCTTGTCGAACGCCTCTTGCTTTGTCATTGGGGTCCTGCCGCCCTTGTTGCGACGGTGGTTGTGTTCGTAATTGCAGGTGCGGCAGCGCACCTTCTTGACTTCCTCGCCCAGCATGGAGACAACCGAGTGGGTGGTGCTCAGCTTACAGCGGGAGCAATAATCATCGATGTCGTCGCCGAGGCGCATAAGGCCTCCTTCACACCGCAGCCAAAGGCGAATGGCGGGGAGGACGGCTGGGTGGCGCGCGAAGTTTAGCACAGGATGCAAGCCGGCTCGCCTGCAAGTGCCTCTCAGCATGCGGTGCTATGATGCTGCCGTGGCCAGGCGCGCACGGGGAAAATTCATCACCATTGAAGGCTTGGACGGCTCCGGGAAAAGCACGCAACTGGAGAAACTTGCTGGTGTGCTGCGCGCCGACGGCATCGACGTCGTGCTAACTCGCGAGCCCGGGGGCACGCCTGCCGGCGAGCGCATGCGCGCGGTGCTGCTGGATTCGGCGACCTCGGGCCTGTCGCCTTGGGCAGAGCTGGCGCTGATGTTTGCCGCCCGCGCCCAGCACGTAGAGGAGGTCATCCTGCCAGCCTTGGCGGCCGGAAAGTACGTGCTGTGCGACCGCTTCACTGATTCCTCAGAAGCCTACCAGGGCGCAGGGCGCAAGCTGGACAGCGAGCCGGTGCTGACGCTCCACCGCATTCTGTGTCATGACCTGCAGCCCGACCTGACCATCCTGATGCTCTCCGACGTGGGCGCCAGCGTGGCGCGGGCACGGCGCCGCAACCTGGCGCGCACCCCAACGGTGACGCCCAGCGCGGGGGCAGCTCCCGCCGACGAGAACCGCTTCGAAAAGGAAAGCCGCGCTTTCTTCGAGCGCGTCATGGGCGCTTATCAGGACATCGCCAGGCGCGAACCGCAGCGGGTGTTCACGGTGGATGCCCGGCGGCCCATCGCGGTGGTCCACAAGGAAATCGTGCAGGCGGTAAGGCAACGGCTGTTGGGCAAGCGAGCTTCTAGCTTCTAGCCCTTAGCTTTTTGACCCCGCTGCCGAAATCTTGAGCGCGCGCGAACGATCTTGCCGCCGACAAGGGGCTTCGTGTGAACGAGGGACCTGCATTAGGCGGATATAAGATGAGCGGGACAGCACAATGAGCTTCACCCACTTCCTCGGCAACCGCGATGTCGTCACCCGCCTGCGCGACATGCTGGCGCAGAAACGCCTGCCTCACGCCATCATTCTTGCTGGTCCGCAGGGCGCGGGAAAATACCTCCTGGCGCAGATGCTGGCCAAGGGACTGAACTGCCTGGCGCCTCCTAGGAACGGCGGTCCGCCGGACTTCTGCGGCGCATGCAGCAACTGCGTGCGCATCGCCGCGGCCGACGATTTGGAGGCCCGTTTCACCGAGGCCCTGGAGGCGCGCGAGGCCCTGCGCGATGCTGACAAGCGTGACACCCGCCTGCTCATCCAGACCCACCCCGACGTCCTGGTCATCCCGCCCGATCCGCCGCAGATGATGATCAAGCTGGGGCAGGTGCGGCGGGTGATCGAGACCATTTACTTCCGCCCCGGTGAAGGCCGCGAGCGCGTGTACATCTTCACCAATTCAGCCTTCATGAAAGAAGCCGCCAACTCGCTGCTGAAAGTGCTGGAGGAGCCGCCCGAGTTCGCCACCATCCTGCTGCTCACAGAGAACCCAGGCGAGCTGTTGCCTACGATCCGCTCACGGGCAATGACGATGACTCTGGCGGCGCTTTCGCCTGCGGAGATTGAAGCCGACCTGGCGCAGCACCGGCGCGAACTGGGCAGTAAGCAGCGGTCTTTGGTGGCACGGCTATCGGGGGGCGCCGTGGGGCGGGCGCGCTCGTTTGACCTCACCTCCTACACCGCCGCGCGCCAGGACGCCCTGACCATTGTGGCCACCGCTGTCGACGGCCACGAGCATACGGATCTATTCAGAGTCACCGAGGACTATCGCGCCGGGCACGAGGGGAAAGAAAAGACAGACGACCTGCTTCACACCCTGTACTTGCTGTTGCAGGACCTGCTGTACGTCAAGTCGGGCACACCCGAGCTGGTGCGCAACACTGACATCGTGGCGGAACTGAAGCGGTTGGCCCAGGCCATTGATTTCGCCTGGCTCGCCCAGGCCTCGCAAGGGCTCGGCGAAGTGCAACGAGGGATGCGACGCAACCTGTTGCGCTCATTGTCGCTGGACGCCTTTGCTGCCTCCCTCGAGCGGGTCAGCAGGTAGCATTTGTCAGGCCGCACGCCCTGTGGTAGGGTATTGCCAATTTCGCCCGCATCAAACCTGGGTCCTTCCCTGAGATTTTCCGTTTGCTTGAGAGTCGTCCGCGCTGGTAGCGCGGTCTCGAACGGCGGTTCTGTCCCAGGCGGGGTGGGCGATACTCCCACGGAGGCGCTATGAAAGAGGGCACGGATTCCACCGCAGTCCGGCGTGCTCCCGAAGCCAGCGAGGAGTTCTCCAACCGCAAGCTGATCCGGCCCAGCCTGGGACGTCCTGAAACACGGGCTGAAGCGCCTCCGGATCGGCGCGACCGCCCCGACCGTCCCGCCTATTCAGGCAAGAAGGTGCCTCCGCCCGAGCAAACCCACGCCGAAAACTTTTATTACCAGAAGCAGATCCAATCCAAGACGCCGATGGTCATCGTGCTGCGCGACGGCGAAGAGGTGCGCGGCACCATCGAATGGTACGACAAGAATTGCATCAAGGTGGTCCGCTTTTCCGGGCAGTCCAACCTGCTCATCTACAAGCCCGCCATCAAGTACATCTACAAGGAATCGGAGGACGGCAGGCGCTAGGACCGCCCGCGCCGCCTCCGCCGTGATATCAGCCTACATTGACTTTCCGAGCTATCTCCCGTAGCATCTGCTACTTGGCGACCATATTTTCGATCCTGGCGGGCCGTCCCGCGCGCGGGAGTGCGGCGTGATCAAGCTGGACATTATCAATGAAGTGGTGACCAAGACCGGCATCACCAAGTCCAAGGCCGAGTTGGCCGTGGAAACCGTCTTCGACGGCATGAAGCGCGCCCTGGCCCGGGGCGACCGCATCGAGCTGCGCGGTTTCGGAGTGTTCAACGTCCGCCCGCGCAAGACCGGCATCGGACGCAACCCACGTACCGGCGCCGAAGTCAACATCCCGCCGGGCAAGGCCGTGCGCTTCAAGCCCGGCAAGGAGTTGCAGTCCATCGACTAACGTTTAGCCCGACTGTCGGTCGCCGCACCTTTCATGGATCCACCCACTCCGCCGTTCTCCTCCACTTTCGACCTTTACCGGCCCCTCGAAGTATTCGTCATGCAACCGCCCCGGCGGCGGTATTGGCTGCATGCCCTCCTCTTCCTTCTGACCGTGTTCACCACCCTGGTGGTGGGCGCGCGGTTGCAATTCAATTACATCAACGACCACCCCGCGTTCTCCTTCGGCCATCTTTTCCCCTTGGGTTGGGCGCTATCGCATCCCGAGCGACTGCTGCTTGGTATTCCCTTCTCGGCCACGCTGCTTGGCATCCTGCTCGCCCATGAAATGGGCCACTTCTTCTACTGCATTCGCAACGGCGTGTACGCGACCCTGCCTTATTTTCTGCCGGCGCCCACATTGATCGGCACCCTGGGCGCGTTCATCCGCATTCGCTCACCCATCCGCAGCCGCGCCGCGCTCTTTGACATCGGCATCGCCGGACCGATAGCAGGTTTTGTCGTTGGGATATTAGCGCTGGCGGCAGCACTGGCGCTCTCCAAGCCTTTGCCACTCACCGCCGCCGACTCTGACATCCAGTTCGGCTACCCGCTGATCTTTCACGTCGTGCACCACGCCCTCGCCCTGCTCGGCCTCAGCCAGGTCCCGGGCGTCCCGCTCAACCAGCTCTACCTGCATCCCACCGCGATCGCTGCCTGGGTCGGCATGTTCGCAACAGCGCTCAACCTGTTGCCCGGCGGCCAGCTCGACGGCGGCCACATTGTCTATGCGCTGAATCCCCGCCGACATCGGGTCATCTCGCGCGCGACCGTCATGCTGCTGATCCTGTTGGCGGTGTTCTGGTCCGGCTGGCTGGTGTGGTCCCTGCTGCTGATGGTCACGGGGATGCGCCATCCGCGGGTGCCGCTGGAGCCCGGGCTCGACCGCAGCCGCCACCTGCTCGCTCTGTTCGGCCTGCTCATGCTCCTGCTGACCTTCGTCCCAGCTCCCTTCCGCGGCGCCGGCCTCTACAGCCTTTTCCACTAGATCTCTGTGCCTCCGTGCCCTCCGTGGTAAGAGTGGGACGTGGGTGGCGCAGGCCTTCAGGCCTGCGATGACTGCGTCTTTCTCTCGTTTGTCATCCTGAGCCGCGCGAGCCGAGCGGTGCGAGGGAGCGCGCGCGAAGGATCCCTACCTCAAAGAGAATGCCCCGGCGATTTCAACACCGCTTTGAATCCGTCAATCCGACAATCCCTCAATTCCTCCGTGCCTCCCTGCCTCCGTGGTGAAACTCACATCAGCGACCCCGCATCCACATCCACCATCACGTTCGTCCGCGGAATCTTCTGCTCTGCGGCATGCTCCAGCATCGCTCGCAGGGTCGCGTTCAATCGCTCGCGGCTGTCAGACTTCAGCACGAAG
>DASYTX010000347.1:0-2876 GCA_036001865.1 Terriglobales bacterium | reverse complement strand
AATACACCCCGGACACCAGACTGCGCAACAACAATTTCCGTGCTACCCGTAGTCGTGGGTGCGGCAACCGTTAAACGGATTGCAGAATCGGCTGAATAGCCACTGTTTCCGAAGTGTGCCCGTCCGATTGGTACAGACCTCCTAAGAAAAAATGAGCGGGCCTGTCCTCACGGCATTACCAATTCACTCGGCTGCTGGAGGTCTGCTTCTTGGATACTGCAGCCTGCAACGCGCTAGACACTCTCCAGATGCGCCACCATCCTCTTGCGCGTGGCCTCATCGGGCAGGCGGCCGCGGCCGGCGGCCATGTTGTCCACCAGGTGCTTGGGATCGCGGGTGGCGGGGATGACCACGGTTACCGCGGGGTGCGCCAGGATGTACTTGAGGAAGAACTGCGCCCAGCTCGCGCAATCGAATTCTTTGGCCCAATCCGGCAGGGGCTTGCCACGGACGCGGCCGAACAGGTTGGCGCGGGCGAAGGGACGGTTGACGATGACCGCTGTTCCCTTCGCCGCCGCCGCGGGCAACAGCCGCTGTTCGGCCCCGCGCTCGGTCATGGAATAGTTCAACTGGACGAAATCGATCCCGCCGGCATTCACGATCCGTTCCAGTTCGCCGTGGGCGCTGTCGCGCGAATGCGTGATACCGAGGTAGCGGATCTTCCCGGCCTTTTTCCATTCGCGCAGTGTCGCCAGATGGGTGTCGAGGTCGAGAAGGTTGTGCACCTGCATGAGGTCGATGCGCGGGGTGCGCAGCTTGCGCATGGAGTCTTCCATCTGGCGGATGCCCTCGTCGCGCCCCCTGGTCCAAACCTTGGTGGCGATGAACAGCTTGCGCTGGACGCCGAGTTCGGCAGCCAGGTCGCCGACCACGGTCTCCGCCGCCCCGTACATGGGGGAGCTGTCCACCAGCTTGCCGCCGTTCTCGACGAAGAGGCGAAGGACTTCCTTGGCGGCGTCGCGCTCGCTGCCGCCGCCGATGTCGAAGACCTGGGAGGTCCCCAGCCCGACCGCCGGGATCTGCTCGCCCGAGCTGGGAATCTTGCGCTGCAGCACACTCTTTTGATCTTCTCCGTGCACCGGACGCACCAGCAAGGTGATGCCTGCGCCGGCTGCCAGCCTAAGCCACTCACGACGGTTCAGCTCTCCTCGCACCATCCTTTATCTCCATTACCTCAGTTCAGAAGCCGTCTCCACAAATGGCGCTCTTTGCTGATCCGGGGCCAAAGCCCGTCCCGCGGACAGCATTTTCGCGGGCCTGAAAGGCCCGCGCTCCCACCGAAGAGGCAGATTCGGCCATTCATGCGATAGCTTCCCAGTCAGTCGGCGGCGCCGCGTTCCAGCACGACAGCCTGAGGCGCTTGGCCGGAACGGCGCAGCGCTTCCTGTTTTTGTCCCAGCAGCCAGGCGATGCCGGCCGCCAATCCTGCCAGCGGCGTAGCCAGCAATGCTACCTGTCCCGTAGTCGCTCCGAGCGCCTGGATGGCGCTGACCACCCAGCCGGTGGCCGCATCGCCGCCGCGGAATACGACGGTGTCGATAAAGTTCTTTGCCTTGTACTTCTCTTCGCGCGAGACCACGGTAAACAACACTTCGCGCACCGGACGAATGATGGCGTAGTCGGAGGCGCGCCGCAGTATCTGGAAGACCACCAGCGTGCTCAGGACGGGCGCCGCGCCCAACGCGAAGAAGCCGCCGACGTTCAACAGCAACAGGCCCGAGAGCAGTCCGCCGACGCCGAAGCGCGAGATCAGCAGGTTGGTCAGTACTGCCTGGGTAAACAGCGTGAGCACGTTCACAGCGAGATCCATTTTCGCGAACAACTGTGTGCGGGCCTCCGAGCTGGCGAACGCTGCTTGCACGACCCGTGCCTGCTCGAAGTACACGAATGTGTTCAGTACTGCCAGCAGCAGGATCAAGAGGCCGATGCCCGCCAAGTAGCGCGACGAGAGCGTGAGCCCAACTCCCGCCCAGATGCTCCCGCCCAGTGGCGGACCCTGGCTGGCCTCGCCTCCGCTGCCGTAACGCTGCACCCAGCGCGTCAACGCCAGGACGAAGACGACCGCCAAAGACAGCAGAACGGCGGAGCCCAGCAACAGGTTGGGGATGCCAACCACCGTCACCATCAGCGCGGTGACGGCGGGGCCAACGATCGCCCCCGCGCTTCCCCCGGCGGCAATCAGTCCAAAGAGCCGCCGCGCCTGCTCATTGCTGAAGATGTCCGCCATCAAGCTCCAGAAAACCGACACCACGAACAAATTGAAGACGCTCAGCCATACAAAGAACACCCGCGCCACCATAGCGGGATGCACCGCGGCCTTCATCAGCAGGAAGAACACGAGCAGATTGGCGCTGAAGAAAAGATAGACAGCAGGCAGCAGCTTGCGCCGTGGCCAGCGGCTCGAAATGCGGCCGAACAGCGGCACCGCTGCCAACATGGCGACGAAGGTCCCGGTGAAGAGCCACTGCAGGTTGCGCACCCCGCCCTGGATGCCCATCTCTTCCCGCACCGGCCGCACCATGTAGAAGCTGCACAGCAGGCAGAAAAAGTAGGCGAAGGAGAGCACGACAGCGGCAGCTTCGCCACGTCTGACGGGTAGGAGTGCACGCATCGCTCTTTTACCTTACCGCGAATCCCGGGGTGAGGTCAGCAGCTTCACTGCCGCGCGGCAGCATGCTTCCCTGTTCGACGGCCGAAGCTTGCTTTTCGTATGCTGCCGCGGCACTCGAGCGTCAGCTCTGGTTCGTGGTCAACCTCCGGTTCGCTGACACCATCCCACATCGACAATCTCATTCAAACAGGAGCCGCCATGAATAACGAGAAGGTGGTTGAGGTACTGGAGAGATTGATTGAAGTTTGCCGTGCTGCCGACTCCG
>DASYTX010000346.1:0-5769 GCA_036001865.1 Terriglobales bacterium | reverse complement strand
GAAGGGCGCGGCCATGGACTACCTGCTCGAGCACAAAGATTTGCTGATCATTCAGCGGACGCTCGGATGACTGAACAACTGACCTACGCCGACATCCCGCCCTTCCACGATCGCTGCACCGTCTGCGGTTCGATATTCCCGAACTGGTTCGACGCGTGCCCCGACTGCGCCAATGCTGGTCGAAAAGTTCAAATCAAAGACAAGTCGGAGATCATGCAGAACGTTTGCGAGGAACACCGCTGTCCTCGGTGTAATCGCAGTGCCGCGCTGAAGATTATCCGCTGCAGCCGCGCCGATGGGACTCATTTCTCTAAACGCCGCTGTCACTGGAAGGACTGCAAGTATTACGACGAGGTTCCCTACTGGCCGAGCGACGTGAGGCAATGGTAGTGAGTGACGATTACCGACTACTCATCACCGGATCGCGCCAGGCTAGCGACGCGATGCTTGCCTATGCAGAAAAGGCGGTTATCCGCGCTGCTGATCTTGGCTGGCGAATAATCGTCGGTGATGCCATGGGTGTCGATCTGCAAGTTGTCATCACCTGCCATAAGAAGTTGATCGACTTCGACTGCTTTGGCATTGCCGACTCGCCGCGCAACGTCGATGAACTGTTTCGGCGTCGCATGATGCTACCACGCTTAGAAAACCGTATGACGTACCACCAGGTCAAGGGCGACTATCTGGCCCGCGACCGTCACATGGCCACGCTGTGCAGCCGCGTACTAGCGATTTGGAATTGCCAGAGCCGGGGCACGCTATACACCTACAACCAGGTCCGCAATCTCGGCAAACCCGGGGATCTGATTAGATTTAAGGACTAACGATGACTCAGGCTAGAATACCCCTCTCCATACCTTGGAGAGGGGGTCAGGATGGAGGAAGAGCTTATGACGCCACAACAGGCTGCAGAGTATGCGCGCGTCCCACTGCGGACGATCCAGTACGCCCTTCAAAAGGGGCACCTGAAATCGAAGCAGTATGGCCGAACGCGGTTGACCTGGAAAAGCGCCGTCGATGCCTGGAAAAACAATCCGCTTTTGCATCAGCCCGGGCCCAAACCCTCCTAATTTTTGGTGAATGTTCACAAGAGATATTGCATTTTCGCGCAACATCTCTTATACTGGTAGGTATAACTGAAAAGGCGAACGCCGAACGTGCCTTCAACACGCGCGGCGCTCTAAACACAGAAAGGTTTGGGCTTTCTATGTCTAGCGGTTATCCTACCAATCTTCCTCAATCAGATCAACCCCGCTATTGCTGCGTCTGCGGCAACCCGCTCGACGTACAGACGCAGACCTTCCCCAACGGCGCATTCAAGATCTTCACTTGCTGGCAGGACAAATGCAGTGTGTTCGGCAGAACATGCACGGACGCCGATCTCTGCAACCTTGACGTGCTGGCAAAGTGGAACGCCCTGCTGCGCTTCGACACGTTCACCGGTCAGGCTATCCCGCTGTATGTGACCTATTCCAACACCGGGCGCGACGTGTATCTGTCCTCCTGGGAACGTCGCGGCGCGGAACGCAAGGCCGAACGGGTGCCTTGCGTCCACTGTGGCGGCTCTGGACATCAGCCGACACTCAAATCCCATTGGCTCCGTGAAGCGGCGCGCCAGGAATATTCATGCCCGTCCTGTCGAGGAACCGGCACGATCACGGCGTCGTTCTACGCGAAGATGATCGCTGCTCAGAAGCTTGCCCGCGAAGCACTGGAGGCGCGCCATGGCTGAGCACTGGCGCGACGTTCCTGGCTACGAGGGGCTTTACCAGGTGAGCGATCAGGGGCGGGTTAGGTCCGCCACTCGCAAGGGCACGAAGGGCGGTCTCAAGAAACAGCGTCTGCACAAGTACCTGGACCGCCCTACGCCCGTTGCTTATTACGTCGTCAATCTGGAAGGGCACAGGCAGCGCGGCGTGTATCGTGTTCATCGTCTAGTCGCGATGGCATTCCTTGGCCTACAACCCCATCAGCAGGTCGATCATATCAATCGCGACACGCTGGACAATCGTCTATCAAATCTCCGCGTCTGCACCAATGCGCAGAACCGGCTTAATTCCAAGCAGCGCTCCAACTCGAAGGCTCCCTATAAGGGTATCTCCTACGACAAACGCAGCGGTAAATGGAGGGCTCGAATCCAGGTCAATGGCAAAACGACCTGGCTAGGACGCTTCGACACTCCTGAGGACGCACGAGACGCCTATCGCGATGCTGCAGTCAAGCATCATGGCGAGTTTGCGAGGGTCGAATGAACAGTAAATTTGCCCTGTACCGCCATCTGGTCCTGCACCGCCTGCTCATGCCTCTGGAACTTCAGGCGCTATATCTCAACGCCTGCATCGCCGTGGCCTTCTGGGTACTCGGCCTCCGGAAGTTTGATCGCCTGGTCGACGACCTGGGCATCCTGAACGATTACATCACGGCGCCCGAGACGCTGCCCTCGCAGGCCTTTTCGGAGAACTGAGCAGTGACCGACCTGACACAGCATGCAGCCGTCGAATTCGTGCTTGCCGAGGAACCCATCTACGTCGGCAAGGTAGCCGGTGACAGCAGCGACCACACCATCGGCCAGCTTCACCATTCGACCAGCGTGCACGTGGAGCATTACGGCGATCGCTGGGTGACGACGCTCGCCGACGGTCAGGTACTGGCGCTCGACTGCCATGGGCCAGCAGCTATCAAGCCGGTCGCCTACGACTGCTTTGACATGCTCACCTGGCGGCTGTTTGACGGCGTACCGCAGGTTGTCAACCTGGTTGGAACGCCGTTTACGCCGGGCGACAGCGACAACTGGATGGACGGCGGGCCAGCACCCGTTAAGGAGCAGCCCTCGGCGTCCCCTTTCTGGTGGGTAAGTCTATGACGATACGACGGCAGACCGGACCGGCGATAACGCCCAGCCCGTTCCACCCGGCGCCGCAAGTGAGGAAACAGACCATGAGTGATCAAGCAGAACCGAAAACGATTGACGAAAAGATCGACGAGCAGCTAGCCGAAACAGTCGCCGGTCGACCGCCCAGCGATTGGGACACGTTCGACCAGGCCGATGGGGTCGGCGCGCCATCTGGTCTGAACCAGCGAAATGACCCCATCGAACCACCGCCAGACGAGCAGGATACGAGCGCGCCGGCTGAGGGTGTCGCCTGGGGCGACGACGCCGGCGAGCGGGGCCGATTCTTCCGCGAGTACGAAGAGAAAGTCTGGGGCCCGCGCAAATGCCCGGCCAGGCGCGCCGACGACATCCGCAAGGAAGTGCTGAAGGCCAGGTACGGGCGTGAGTCCCTCAAGGGGTTCAATGGCGACCGGAGCGTGCTGCTGGCAGATCTCGAGAAAGCAGTCGAGGTGGAATACCCGCTGGCGATGGCGTACTTCGAGGACGAAGGAGAGGACAGTACCAAAATGACCGACAAACCGCACGAAGGCCAGATGGCGGCAAACCCGGGCTCGAACGGCACGCCCACCCAGGCAGGCGCCGATTCAAAACCAACGCCTCCCCTATTGGTCACCGAACCACCCTTTACAGCCACGTTCAGCCTGATTCATTCGTCTGGCGTCCTCGTCCAGTTCGAGATCAAGGCCGAGGCGGTTGGCGAGGGCGTGAAGCGGGTCAACATGACCATTGAGCACCTGATCGCCACCGGCTACAGGGCCGCACCGGTGCAAGCGCCCAGCCAGGGTGCACAGCAGTCCACGTCGACCGACCGCCTCCAACGGCTCTGCCGATAAGGGCAAGGCCGCGTGCATGATGATCAAGGTCGGCAAGTCCTACACCGGCAACAAGCCGCAGCTCCAGTTCGAAGTCGATGGCTTCGAAAAACCCCTGACCTACACCAAGGACGACGCCGGGCAGCTCGCCAAGATCCTGGATAAGGTGCGCAAGGGAGACGGCAGCGCGTTCACGGCGGCTGACCTGACCGATGGCCGCAAGTTCGGCGGGGCCTGGTCGGTGAACTGGGCCAAGAACGAGAAGGACGGCAAGACCTACACGAACGTGATGAGCATCGAACCGGCGGCATAAATACAGGGCGGAGCGGCCCGGAAAAGGATGGAGGCGTGTCAAACACGGTAGATCTATCGACTGGCGAAACGATTGACATTCCAGCGCACTTGACAACCGCCGAGCGGCGCACCAAAGCACGCTGCGATGCCATCATTCGCGCTGGCAAAAAGTCTTTTCTACGAACCTGCCGGGCGTTGGCCCGCTATAACCGCCTGCGGCTTTATCGGGAAGACTATCCGAGTTTTGAACAGTACGTCAAAGCAGAACTGGGGATTACGCGCGGACGGGCATACCAGATGATCGCCGCCGGTCTACTGTCTACCCAGGTAGACATTCAAAACGAGAAGCAGGCGCGGGAACTTATCCAACTCCCGGAGCAGGTTCGGCCACTGGCATGGGAGCTAGCGAAGGACTGGGCTAAAGAAGCTGCGCCGGGCAAAGACATCCCGGTGCGATTCCTCAAGGCAGCAGTAAGCGTTGTCGTTACGGCAATTGAGACCGGCGGCTATGTGGATACGGGCAACGGTGAGATGACAGGGATCGACGCCGCGCTGACTCAAGACGTGCACGAAAGCATGATGCGTCAGCGCCAGCACATCAAAGACAGCGAAGACGGCAAGCGTAAGAGCGTGCGGCTGATCGACTATGCACCGTTTCGGGTGCTGAATGTGGACATTCCCCGTCGTAGCGCTTATATCCAGTTTGAAGACGAAAAGACGGCGCGGGCATTCGCGGACTATTTCAGGCACAGCGAACCAGGCCTGCACTTGACGGTGCTGCAACGCGAGCCAGACCCGTTCGACCGCCAACTTTCGCTCGTGGACCTGGCGCAGGGCAGGTCGCAGTGATCTTCCAAATTGCTGAGGATTTTCTATGAGTGGAAAAATAAGCGGGGCGGTCTGGGAAATGAACCTGCCCCGTGAAGAAAAGTATGTGCTCCTGGCCTACGCCGATCACGCCGATCACGAAGGGAACGGCGTCAGGCCTAGCTACGACCTCGTCGCCTGGAAGACAGGCTATAAGAAGCGGCGCGTGCAACAAGTCGTCGCCAAACTCGAAGCCAAGCAGATTCTGGTCGTCGTCAAGCCTGGCGGCAATCTGGAGGCGGGCACGCTCGGCCTTCCGACAGAGTGGTACATCGATGTGGAAGCCGCTCCAAAGTTGCCGAGGAGGGTGCAACGGGCTTCACCCTCCAAGAAGGGGGAGGGTGCAACCCAGGACACCCACATGAGGGTGCAACGGGCTTCACCCAAAACGTCAGTAGAACCTAAAGACTCTGTCTCTTCTCTCACTAACGTTCGAGAAGAGACTCGCGGCGACGTGCTTGCCAAGGCCATTGAGGAACACGGGTTCAAACCTGGCGACGCGATCACCCAGGGCAATACAGTGCTCGGTTTGCTTACCCAGAGTGAGCGAGGTGATAACCCACAGTTATCACCAGTCGCAGAACAGACCAGTTCCGACGTGCTGATCCTCTCGCCATCACCGGCGGCCATTCCGAAGCCGCCCAGGCCGGAACTGAAGATCGTGCCTAAGCCTGAGCCACTTATCGAAGTGCGCTACTGCGATATGCTGCGCGGGCCGAAGACGTTCACGATGCACCTGCTCGACATCAACGGGCCGGGCTACTTCAAGAAATCGGTGTGCGGGGCAATCGACGATTACGAGATGAAGAACGGCCCTACCCCCGGCATCGAGTACGTCTGGTGCGAGAAGTGCCAGGCGGCGCACAGCGCTGATCCTGCAGAGCTTGTCAATGTGCCTCCGGA
>DASYTX010000345.1:0-5108 GCA_036001865.1 Terriglobales bacterium | reverse complement strand
CTGGGAGTGGACGCCGCCATCATCTTCGCCGACCTTCTGCTGCCGCTTGAAGTCATGGGCGTGCCTTTCCACTTCGCCGCCGGCGAAGGCCCGGTGATCGACAGGCCGCTACGCGAGGAGGCCGACATCGCCGCGCTGCGCACCGACCGCGCTGCCGATCTCGGCTACGTGGCCGAGGCGGTCACAAAGGTCGTGACGCATTTCGGCGAGAAGTTGCCGGTGATCGGCTTCTGCGGGGCCCCGTTTACCCTGGCCAGCTACATGATTGAAGGCGGAGGGTCGCGCAACTACGTCCACACGAAAAAGATGATGTATCGGCACCCGGCGGCCTGGAGCGAGCTGATGCGCAAGCTGGTCGCCGTGCTGGCAGAGTACGCGTCCGCCCAGGCCCGCGCCGGCGCGGACGCCCTGCAGGTGTTCGACAGTTGGGTGGGTTGCCTGAGCGTGGAGGACTATTGTCGACACGTCCAGCCCCATGCCACGGAACTGGTCACCCAGCTACGGCGGACGGGCGTGCCCGTCATCTACTTTGGTACCGAAACCACCGCGCTGCTGCCCTATATGAAGGAGACGGGCGCAGACGTGATTGGGGTGGACTGGCGGGTGCCACTGGATGATGCCTGGAAGAGCATCGGGTGGCAGGGCGCGGTGCAGGGCAACCTCGATCCCGTGCTGCTGTTCGCCGATCGAAAGGAACTGTGCGCGCGGGCCCACGATGTGCTGCGCCGCGCCGGCGGCCGGCCGGGCCACATCTTCAACCTGGGGCATGGCATCCTGCCCGATACGCCGGTGGAGAACGTAATTGCGCTCGTGGAAATGGTGCGGGAGTATTCGGCGGCGGGAGCGAGGAAGGATTCGTGAGCCAGAATTCCAAGCGCGCGGTGCTGCTCTTGGCGCATGGGAGTCCCGAGTCGGCGGACGACGTGCCCGAGTTCATGCGCCACGTCACCGGTGGGCGGGCGCTGCCGCAGCCGGTGATCGAAGAGATCAAGCACCGGTACACACTGGCTGGGCCATCGCCGCTGACCCGCATCACTCTGCGGCAGGGGGAGCTGCTGGCCGCGGAGCTGCGCCTGCCGGTGTACGTCGGAATGCGTAACTGGCGGCCCTTCATTGCCGACGTGGTACGGCAGATGAATCAGGACGGCGTTGAGCGGGCGGTGGTCATCCCTATGGCGCCGCAGAATTCCCGCACCAGCGTTGGACTGTACAGGAAGGCGCTCGACGAAGCTGGGCCGGCATTCGAGATCGATTACGTCGAGAACTGGCATGACCATCCGCTGCTGATCAAGGCATTCGCGGAAGAGCTTGCGGCAGGTTGGAAGCGAGCTTGCGACGCGAGTGGCGCACGCGTGCCCGTCATCTTTACGGCGCACAGCGTGCCGCAGCGTACGATTGCCGAAGGCGATCCCTATGAGCAGCAGGCGCGGGAGACGGCGGCGCTTGTGGCCATGCAGATTGCTAGCCTGACGGTGGACGACTGGAGCTTTGCTTTCCAGAGCCAGGGAGCATCGGGCGGCGAGTGGACTGGACCCAAGGTCGAAGAAGCTATCCTGGCGCTCAAGGCCAAGGGCCACAGTGACGTGTTCATCCAGCCGGTGGGCTTCGTCTGCGACCATATCGAGGTGCTGTACGACATTGACATCGCCTTCAAGCAATTCTCCGCGCAGCAAGGGATGAAGCTGTGGCGAGCGGAGTCGCTGAATGATTCGCCATTATTGATCGCGGCGCTGACGGACATCGCGCGCTCACGCTTGCAGCCGCAGGGCGAGGCGAAGCCCCAAGTCGTACGCATAGCCAACACGTGAAACGCATCGGAATCATCGGCGGCGGCATCTCCGGCCTGGCGGCCGCATTCTATCTGGAGCGGGCGCGGCGCAGCGGCGTCGCTCTCCACTACACGCTGTTTGAAGCCACCCAGCGGCTGGGTGGCGTGGTGCGGACGGAGCGCCTGGACGGCTGCCTGGTTGAAGGCGGGCCAGATTCTTTTCTCACCGATAAGCAGGCGGCAGCGACACTTTGCCGCGATCTGGGTATCGAAGATCAACTCATAGGCTCGAACGACGCCCAGCGCAAGACATTCATCCTGATCAAAGATAGGCTCGTGCCCATCCCTGAGGGTCTGCAATTTCTGGTCCCCACCAGGATCGTCCCTGCACTAACTACGCCGCTGTTTTCCGCTACTACCAAACTGCGCATGGCGAAGGAGTATTTCGCCAGGCCACGGCGGACGGAAGAGGACGAGTCGGCCGCGCAATTCGTCGAGCGCCACTTCGGGCCGGAGATGGTGGAACGGCTGGCCGATCCGCTGCTGGCGGGCGTATACGGCGGCGAAGCCGCCCGCCTGAGCGCGCGCGCTGTGCTGCCGCGGTTCGTAGAAATGGAAGCCCGGCACGGCAGCTTGAGCCGCGCCCTGCTGGCAGCTCGCAGGCGGATGAGTGCCAACGGCGCGGCGCGCCCCATCTTTACTTCGCTAAGAGACGGCATGCAGCAACTGGTGGACAGAGTCACGGCGCAACTCGATCCGAGCGCGCTGCGCCTCGGCGTGAGCGTGCGCGCGGTGGGGCGCGAACAGGGCCAGTGGCTCGTGCTCCAGCAGGACGGCTCGGTGGAGAGATTCGATTTTCTCGTGCTGGCGGTCCCGGCGTACGTCGCCGGAGCGCTTCTGCGGACAGCGCACCCGCCGCTGGCAAAGCTGCTGAGCGCGGTCCCCTACAGCTCGTCGGTCACAGTTGCGCTGGGATACGATGCCGCGGCATTCGATGCGCGCCCTGAGGGCAAGCTGCCGCAAGGTTTCGGATTTCTGATACCGCACGGTGCGCGAAAGCGAATGCTTGCGTGCACCTTAGTACACAACAAGTTTCCGCACCGCGCGCCGGAAGACCGCCTGCTGCTGCGCGTCTTTCTCGGCGGCTCGCGCGACGAGGCAGTGCTCGCGCTGGATGATGAAGAGATAGTGCGCACCGTGCGTCGCGAGCTGTGGGAGATCCTTAGTCTGGGCACAGAGCCGTGCTTCACGCGTGTCTACCGCTGGCCGCGCGCGATGGCGCAATACGAGGTCGGGCACCTGGCGCGGGTTGCGGAAATCGAGGGCCTGCGCGCCGAACTGCCGGGACTGGCGCTGGCCGGCAACGCCTATCGCGGAATCGGCGTGCCGGACTGCATCCGCTCGGGTAGGGATGCGGCAGAGGAGATTATCAAATCGGGTGATCGGGTGATCTGCTGAAACTAACGGAGGAGCTGATGAGGCGCTGGACACTGGCTGCAATCGCCGTGATTTTCTTCAGTAGTGCTGCACATGCGCAGGTACCGACTGGAAAGTCCGCGGAGAAGGCAGCGCCTAAGATCACCTACATCAAGGCCGGACGGCTGTTTGATGGTACCGGCGATTCCGTCCGACAGAATGTGGTGCTGGTGGTCGAAGGCGAGCGCATTAAGAGCGTGCTGCCGGCGGGCGAGGCGAAGATTCCTACGGGGGCGAGCGTCATTGATCTGCCGGGCGCGACCGTGCTGCCCGGCCTGATCGACTGTCACACGCACATCCAATCCACCGGCGATCGCTATGACGAGATTTACAACTTCAAAGACACGCCCTTCCGCCACGCCTTTGCGGCTGTAATGAACGCGCGCAAGCTGCTGGACGTGGGCTTCACGACCATTCGCGATGTGGGTTCGGACCCGTTTATCGCCATTGACCTGCGCAATTCCATCAGCGAAGGTCTGGTGCCGGGACCGCGCATCGTCGCTGCCGGGCCGGGAATTTCCATTACCGGCGGCCATGGCGACCTCAATAACTACGCGCCGCAGACGCGAGTGATGATGTTTCCCGAGGAGCGCGACTACTCCATTGCCGACGGCATTGACCAGGTGCGCCACGTGGTACGCGCCCAGATCAAGTACGGCGCCGACGTGATCAAAATTCTCTCCACCGGCGGGGTGCTCTCCAAAGGCGACGAGCCGGGCGCACCGCAGTATTCGATGGAGGAGCTGAAGGTCGCAGTGGAGGAGGCCCACATGGCGGGGCGCAAGATCGCGGCCCACGCTCACGGCGCGCAAGGAATCAAGAACGCGATCCTGGCCGGCATCGACTCTATCGAGCACGCCAGCCTGGTGGACGACGAGGGTATCCGCCTGGCCAAGGAGCGCGGCGTTTGGTTCGTCATGGACATATACAACGATGACTACCTGCTCGGCCGCGCCCGTCAGTTCAACATCCCCGAAGAGTTCATCGAGAAGGAGCGCAAGCTTGGCCAGCTCCAGCGCGACAACTTCGCCAAGGCCTTCAAGGCGGGCGTGAAGATGGCCTTCGGCACTGACGCCGGCGTCTATCCCCACGGGGAGAACGCGCGGCAGTTTGCCTACATGGTGAAGTACGGCATGACGCCCGCGCAGGCCATCCGCGCAGCCACCAGCGACGCGGCCGAGTTGCTGGGGCGCTCCGGCGACGTGGGCAGCATTGCGCCGGGCAAGTATGCCGACATCATTGCGGTCGCGGGTGATCCACTGGCCAACGTCACGGTGCTCGAGAAGGTCGGCTTCGTGATGAAGAGCGGTGTGGTCTACAAGGATGAACTTGGCGGATCGGCCCGCCGATAAGAAGTGCCGGCCCTATAGTGCTCGCCTCAGCAATCCCGAGCAGAAAACTCGACGTGTAGAATCGCGGCAGTGATGGCCGCTCCCGCCGATTCCGGCCAGAGGACCGCGCCCGGGCTGTTGCGGCGGGCGGCGCGCGTCCTCAGGCCGGGGCACGAGCACAGCGCATTCTCCGCCACCGTGCTGCTGATGGGCGCGGTGATGCTGTCGCGCGTCATCGGCTATGTGCGCGAGGCCTACATCGCCTACGCCTTCGGGGCGGGCGCGCAAACCGACGCCTACGTTGCCGCTTTCACCATCCCCGACTGGCTCAACTACCTGGTGGCCGGGGGCACGGTCTCGATCACCTTCATCGCGATTTTCTCCCGCTACACTGCGGAGGGTCGCGAGGAAGAGGCGCAAAAGGCGTTTTCGGTGATCGTGACCGTGATGTCGGTTGTGCTCATCGCTGGCATAGTGCTGGCGCAGGTATTCACGCCGCAGATCGAACGGCTCATCTTCCCCAAGTTCACGGC
>DASYTX010000344.1:0-8681 GCA_036001865.1 Terriglobales bacterium | reverse complement strand
TGTCCATTCAGGCTGCGCCAGCCGATGCGGTCTCCGGCAGCGGAGACGAGGAACTCAAACAACCCTAGCCAGCGCACGTGCACCGATCCGTCGGCGAGGCAATAACGCTGGTAGAGGTCGGTCTCACGGCTGTCGGTTCTCGCCTGAGTGCAGGTGGTGGTGAACAGCGCCGCCGGATACTCGATGAGCTCGATGTCGGGGTGCGCGTGGTGCATCTCGACCACGGGACAAGGCAACGGCAGCTCGGTCCTGATGCGAAGCCCGTATAGGTTGTAAAGGCGAGGCTGATCTGCCATCTATCGAGGCGCGCCGAAGCTCAGGTCGAGGTCACGGGTTTTTGGTCTGCGCAGTGGTGCCGTCAAACCCATTGTTCCCGGTTCCGCGAGTGAGCTTCTGCAGATCACCATAGGGTGTCAGACGGGGCGTAGAGTAGGGCTTCTTCTCACGGCCTTCTTGCGCCTGGGTGATGTGTCCATCCATGCAGCCAGTCTCCTTGCGTGAGCACGATTTTCCCAATTCCGGAACTCTGCCCCGATACTACCAATTTGGGACTAAGCGGCGAGAAAATTCTTGCGGAGAGGATTGACAGGGAAGTGTCCACCCCACAGGGCGAAAAGCGTCAATCTGGGTACAGCGGTAAGGGATGGAAGCGGGCCGTTTCCCCACCGACCAGAACGGTCCCTTGAGTTTCTACCCAAGCGTGGGCTGCGAAGCCATGTGACTGATCTTTGGCCACGCCGATATGCATGCGAGCAGGGTAGCCTGCGCGCTCCAGCATCCACTTTGCGGCCAAGGCTTGGCACAGGCATTTCGCTCCGGGCACGTAATGGGAAGCCACGGATACCGCCCACCCGATCCGTTGCGGAGTTTGAGACATATTCCGCACGCGAGGGCGCCGGCTGGTGGCGAGAGCGGCAGCGAAATACGCTGCCGGCAGCAGGCGTACGGCCGCCACCGCCGCGCACATTGCGACCACTGATCGCGCCAGCAGATGCCGGTCGCTCCAGCTGAGCTCAAGGATTTTGCGGATCCTGTTCATGCGAGATCTGCACCAAGCCAGCGGCCGACATTCTTTGCAAGAGCTGCAACAGATCGCGCTCGCACCGTTCCGCCTCAACGGCGTATTCCTCGAGTAGTGCGCGGTGGATCTCACCGATGGTGCGCGGCGTTTGCACCAGTTTCCAGACGCTGGCACCCACGGGGTTCAGACCGAAATAGTGTCCGTCGCGGAGTTGCAGAACGACGACTTCATCACCGAGGTTGCAGGACACCTGCTCCTTGACAGTGACCACTCTTGCTTCCCTGGAGACGGCATTGATGCTGGATTTCACCGGCGGTCCTCCCTTGCTCAGGCTTCCGACTTATATGCTCCCTGCCGCCCGTAATAGCCGTAATAGTAGTAATAGTCGGAGCCGTGCAGGTCGATGGCATTGACGACCACGCCCACGATGCGGGCATTGACGTGGCTGAGCAGGTATCGGGCCCGGCGCAGCGCCTGCTTGGGCGTCTGCCCGGAGCGGATGACCAGGATGACGGCGTCGGCCTGCACGGACATCAGCACGGCGTCGGTGACGGAGAGGGCCGGGGGCGTGTCGATGACAATGTGATCGTATTCCTTGCGCCACTCTGCCAGCGAGCTGCTCATCATGCTGGAGCCGAGCAGTTCGGCGGGGTACGGAGGTGTGGCGCCGGCGGGCAGCAGGCTGAGATTGGGTAAATGCACCCACGGCGTAATGGGACACTCCGGGGTGTTCCCGGTCAGGTACTCAGATAGCCCCGGGCTCTGGACGATGCCGAATACCTTGTGGATGCTGGGGCGGCGCAGGTCGGCATCGACGAGCAAGACCCGCGCACCTTTCTGCGCCAGCACTACGGCGGTGTTGATGCTGGTGGTGGTCTTGCCCTCTTGCGCCAGCGCGCTGGTCACCAGCAGCACCCCCGGGGTCCTTCCCATGGAAGAAAGCAGGATGGAGGTGCGCAGCGTGCGGTAGGCCTCAGCGATCTCCGACTTGGGCTGGAAATATGACATCGTCTCCACGCATTCCTGCTGGGGCAAGATGATGGACTGTGGACGCAGCGCGCGCAGGGCGCGGGTTCGCTGTCCATTCAGGTGGAGGTTGGAGGGGATGATACCCAGGGTGGGGAGGCCGGAGATCATCTCGACCTGCTCGGCGGTCTTGACGCTGCTGTCGAGCATGTCCATGACAAACGCCAGCCCGATGCCGCCGGCCAGTGACAAAAAGAAACCCAGGGCGATGTTGCGCGGGATATCGGGTTGGGCGGGTGCGGTGGGCACGCGCGCCTGGTCAATGATCTGGATATTGCTGGAGCGCAGGCTGGCGGAGACGCCAGCTTCCTTCAGTCGCTGCTGCAGGCCCTCGTAGAGCTGGCGGTTGGATTCAAAGTCGCGCTTGAGGATGTTGAACTGGACAGCGTTCTCGTTGAGCTGGTTGGCCTGTTTTTTCTGTTCTTCCAGGGCGGCGCGCAACATTTGCTCCCGGCGCAGGGCGGCCGCGTATTCGTTTTTGGCACTGCCCACAATCTTATTGGTCTCCGCCTGAATGTTGGCCTGGATCTGCTTCAGCCCGTTACTGAGCTCGCGCACCTTGGGGTAGGAGGGACCGTACTGGGTGCGCGCCTGGGCGTGCTGGGCCTGCAGCTCGGCTTCCTGGGAGCGCAGCTTGGTCAGCAGGTCGGAGTCTTTCAACAGCAGTTCGGGGTTGCCGGCGGCCGCGGTGCGATAGAGGGCTTCCTTGTTGATGCGGTCGGTCTCAGCGGTGGTGAGATCGCGGTTCAACTGATCGAGCTTCGCGGTAATGATGTTCTGCTTTTCGTCGATCCCCAGGATGCCGTGCTCCTTCTGAAAATCGACCAGCCGCTGCTGCGAGGTCTCGACTTTTAACTGCAAATCGGAGAGTTGTTGTGAAAGCCAGTCGGAGGTCTGGCGCGTGGATTCGAACTTGGTCTTGAAGTTGTGCTCGATATAGACGTTGGCCAGAGTGTTGACAATCTGCGCCGCCAGCCTGGGATTGCGATCCATGTAGTGGATCTCGAGGATGCGGGTGCGGGGGAGGACCTTGACCTTCAATGCGCGGCGGAAGCGACCGAGGAGGTCATTCTGCTCGGCGGAATCCATGGCGGGCGCCGCCAGGGGAATCCTGCCGGGCAGGGCGGCAGTCTTGGTCAGGCGGCCGGCGAACCGCGGGTCCTTGTGCAGCTCGAGCGCCTTGATGGTCTCCAGCGCCAGCGCGTCGCTTTCCAGGATCTTGGCCTGAGTGTCCAGCGTGACGGTGTAGTCCCAGTCTCCCGTATAGGCATCTTCGGCAGTCTTGAACCCCAGCCCCGAGGAATTGCTGGGATTAATAGCGATGCGGCCGAAAGCATCGTAGATCACCACCTGGCGAAAAGAGATGAAGGCCACCAGAACGGTGACGATAATCACGCACGAAAGGATGGTCCACTTGCGCTTGAGGATGACGTGGAGGTAGTCGAGCAGCGTGGGTTCCTGCGACTGCAGGGGAAGAAGAGTGCCGGCAGTCGAGGCTGCGGCGACGTCGATGTATTGCGACTCTACCTTGCGGGCCAGCTTGTCTGAATACATCGCGACCCCAATATGAAATTTTTCGGCTGGGGAAAACAGTTGCCGCGATTCTAGCACGCCAACTTTTTCCACTCGGTGCCGCAACCGGAAGGGGTTAACTGTGCTGGTGCACTGCTCCAGATGAACCTTCCCGAAGTGCGCGCGGAGTGCGAAAACTTTTGAAGAGAAGAGGAACGGACCCAGGGCAGCGCTACCATGCCGGTTGAACAATTGGAGACAAGCAAATCGAGCGCGCTGCCCACCGGTCAAGCGGTATGCCCGGAGTTGGCCACAGGCCCGGGTGCCTGCACCGAGATCCGGCCTGCGCACGGCTGGACGCCACTGGTCCTGAGGGACCTGTGGAACTATCGTGAGCTGCTTTTCTTCCTGATCTGGCGCGATGTCAAGGTCCGCTACAAGCAGACCGCGCTGGGCGTGGCGTGGGCCGTCATCCAGCCGCTGTTTACCATGGTGGTGTTCAGCATCTTCTTCGGCCACCTGGGAAAGATCCCATCTGACGGGCTGCCGTATCCGTTGTTCACCTACTGTGCGCTGCTGCCGTGGCAGCTTTTCTCCCACGCGCTGACCGAGTGCAGTAACAGCGTGGTTTCAAATGAACGGCTGATCACCAAGGTTTATTTTCCGCGGCTGGTCATTCCTATTGCGGCAGTGCTGGCTGGTCTGGTCGATTTCAGCATCGCATTCACGATCCTGATCGGGATGATGCTCTACTACGGCGTCGGGGTGAGCTGGGCGGTGCTGACGCTGCCCGGGTTCGTGCTCCTGGCCATCGCCACTGCGCTGGCGGTGGGGCTGTGGCTCTCGGCGTTGAATGTGCAGTACCGCGACGTGCGCTACACGCTGTTCTTCCTTGTACAGGTGTGGCTGTTCCTCACCCCGGTTGCCTATCCCAGTTCGATGATTCCGCCGCAGTGGCGGGCGCTTTATGGTCTGAACCCCATGGCGGGAGTGGTGGAAAGCTTCCGCTGGGCGCTGCTGGGAAAAGCAGAGAGTCCCGGAGTGATGCTGCTGGTTTCAATCGGCGCAGTGGCGCTGATTCTGGCGGGAGGCCTGTACTACTTCCGTCGCATGGAGAAGAGTTTTGCCGACGTGGTTTGAGGAGAAATGAGCCAGGCCGTCATTGCGTGCGAGGAGATCGGGAAGCAGTACCGCATTGGCCAGCGGGAGCGCTACAAGACGCTGCGTGAGGCGATCACGGAAACCATGGCGGCGCCCTTTCGCCGTCTGGGGAGCGCGCTGCGGCTCAGCAAGGGCGAGGCCGCCAACGGTCATGCCACTATCTGGGCACTGAAGGGCGTTTCGTTTGAGATCCAGCAGGGTGAGGTAGTGGGAGTGATCGGACGAAATGGGGCAGGGAAGAGCACCCTGCTGAAGGTTCTTTCGCGCATCACCGAGCCCACCGAGGGACACGCGCGAATTCGCGGGCGGCTGAGTTCACTGCTGGAGGTTGGGACCGGCTTCCACCCGGAGCTTACGGGTCGTGAAAACGTGTACCTGAACGGCGCCATTCTGGGCATGAGCCGGGCGGAGATCGCGCGGAAGTTCGACGAGATCGTGGCCTTCGCGGAGATAGATGAGTTCATCGACACGCCGGTGAAACGCTACTCGAGCGGCATGTACGTGCGCCTGGCATTCGCCGTGGCCGCGCACATGGAAACCGAAGTCCTGCTGGTGGACGAGGTGCTTGCCGTGGGCGACGCCGCCTTCCAGAAAAAGTGCCTCGGCAAGATGGGCGAGGTGACGAAAAAAGGCCGCACGGTGTTGTTCGTCAGCCATTCCATGCCGTCCATCCAGAGGCTATGCGGCCGCGCCCTGCTACTGGATGAAGGTTTACTGGTGGCGGACGGCAGGGTGGACAAAGTGATCGAGCGCTATCTGGCTTGTAACACCGCGCAGGAGTTCGTGGCCACCTTCAACGGAGAGCAGCCGCAGATCACGCGCGCGTCTGCAAAATGGACGCAGCAAGAGGGAATCCGCCTGGAAGTTGCGTTTGCTTCTCCCTTCCGTTTGCGGCCGCCGCTGCTCGGCATCTCCATGTATGACGTGATGGGGAGTCCGGTGTGGGGGACGAACGCCAGGTTCGATCCACAGGCCACGCTGCCCGATTCCATGACCGCAGGGACGATTACGGTCGAGATCTGCACGGAGCCCTTGCGTTCCGACACCTATTACTTTTCGCTGTGGCTGGCGGACCAGTTCCAGGACTACTGCAGCCTCGAGCGGGTGCTGAGCGTAGAGGTCGGCGGCGGGTCGGACGACGTGTGGCGGCCGCCGCGCAGCTTCATCGGCAATGTTCGTTTGGACACGCGATGGCAGTACGAGCCTGCACATGCCTGATACCAGGCCGGGGCGCAGCACCCCGAGGATTCCCGGCGTGACGCGCTACATGCATGCGGTGGCGCGGGCAGCCCGCGATCTGAAACGCCAGATCAGCGACCAGGTCTATCGCCATCAACAGAGCGAACTGGAACGATTGGCCAGGCTCCCTCCTTGCCAATCGACGATCACCAATCTATTGGCATGCAAGTGGGAGATCGTCGACGCGCCCTCGTTTCTGAGCATGTACCAGGAGATCTTTCTCAGAGAGGTGTACCGGTTCGCCGCCCCCACGCAGCGCCCGTTCATCATTGACGGAGGAGCGAACGTCGGGCTCGGTGTGCTGTACTTCAAGCGACTGTACCCGGACGCGGAGATTATTGCCTTCGAGCCTGATCCTGCGATTTGCGCGGTGCTCAAGCGCAACGTTAACAGCAGCGGGCTGCGCGACGTCACCATTGTGCAGCGGGCGCTGTGGGACTCAGCCGGCAGGCTGGAGTTCATGATCGAGGGTTCGTGGGCGGGGCGGCTGGCGCGCAGCGGCGGTTCCGGCCACCAGGTGGTGGAAACGGTCCGGTTGAGAGACTATCTGAGCCGGACCGTGGACTTCCTGAAACTCGACATCGAGGGTGCCGAGACCGAGGTTCTGGCCGATTGCGCCGGCCTCCTTCACAAGGTCCAGAACCTATTTGTCGAGTATCACTCGTTCGCCGGCGAGCCGCAGACGGTGGACAGGCTGCTCGGTCTGCTGATTGGTGCCGGGTTCCGCCTGTACTTATCGTCACCTCATCATCCGCCCCAGCCCTTCCTGAAGAGCCAACCGTATTTGGGAATCGACACTGCGCTCAACGTGGCCGCCCAGCGGTCACAGAACGGGAGGAGAACGTAGTGCCTAACGGGCAGTCTGCGGCTCTCTCGGGTGTCCGCCGGCCGACAGTGTCGGTGATCATGCCCGTCTACAACGACGGTCATTATGTGCGGTACGCCATCGAGAGCATTCTCAAGCAGACATTCCGCGACTTCGAGTTTCTGATTGTGGATGACGGCTGCACCGACAATACCCAGCAGATGATTGCTGCGTATCCTGACCCGCGTATCCGCATGCTGGTGAATGAGCGCAACCTGGGGCTGGCGCCGTCGCTGAACCGTGGCATCGTTGCGGCGCGAGGGCAATACATCGCGCGGCAAGATGCCGACGACATTTCTCTTCCGGCGCGATTGGAGGCGCAGGTCCGGTTCTTGGAGGATTATCCCGAGACCGGGCTGGTCGGAGCGAACGCCTTCTATATGGACGCTGATGGGAATGTCGCCGGCGATTTCAACAGCCCTTGCTGCGACATCGACCTCAAATGGGCCATGCTCTTTCGGAACCCGTTCATCCACAGCACCATGATGCTGAGGAAGTCCGTCCTGGATCGGGTTGGCGTTTACACCAGCGACCCTGAGCTGTTTCGCGCCTTCGTCGAGGATTACGATCTGTGGTGGCGGATCAGCCGCGTCTGCCGGGTAGCCAACCTCGAAGATAGGTTGCTGAAATGGAGGACCAACCCCACCTCTTCCTCAATCCGCACAAATGGTGAACAGGCGCGGCAGGCTGAACGAATCGCGCAACGAAACATCTGCGCGGTGCTGGGATGGGAGGCGCTGGATCCAAAGATATGGGACGGAATCCAGCGGTTGCGCTTTCATCCGCCTTCGGAGCCGCTCAACCTGGACACCGAGGAAGCCCGCCGCACGTTGTCTTTTCTTCGGCAATTGCATGATGGTTTCTGCCGCGTCTATGGTTTCGACAAGCAGACGCGCGATGCCCACCGCAAGCGAACTTTCTGGTTCTGGGGCAAGCACGCGGTGGCGCTTTCCTATCGACGCAATGGACGACGCGACCTGGCTTGCCGGTTGGCGCTGTTGCGCTCCGGCGCTGATCTGCTGGTGCGGGCGCGGTGGCCGGGAGCAGTACCACACATCAGACCGGAGCCGGCGACATGATGGGAGTGGCGACGCCGCAGCGGGCCTTGGTGCACGACACGTCGGATGCCACCGGACAGCACGTGGAAGATCTGGCGCGCTACCGTTTTGCGGCGCAATTCGTCGCGGGTTGCCGAGTGTTGGATGTCGCTTGCGGCACCGGCTACGGCAGCAGCTTGTTGTCGGCCGAGGGCAAGGCGAGGCAGGTGATCGGCGTTGATGCTTCGATTGAGGCGCTCGAGTCCGCCACGCGCTTCCGCATGCCGGGAAGGGTCGAGTTCGTGCTCGCCAAGGCCGAAAGCCTGCCATTCAGGGACCGCGAGTTCGACGCGGTGGTCAGCATGGAGACCTTCGAGCACCTGGCCCATCCAGCGGGGTTTCTTCGGGAGCTGCGACGAGTGCTGCGTCCCGGCGGGGCGGCTGTGGTTTCCACACCGTTGAACAACAGCCCGGGCCGGCTGCGGCCGCAGAATCGGTATCACATGCGCGAGTATTCTGCCGAAGAGTTTGCCGGGCTCTTGCAGGCGGTATTTTCCGAGATGCAATTGTGTGGGCAAGTTAGTGAATTTGATTACGAGCCGTTGTGGGCGCCTCTGGAAAAGCTGCGCGGGGAGAGCGTGGTAGGGAACGCTTTGAAGCGCTGCACGCCGATCGTGGTGCGACAGCTTGTGAGGCGGTTGCTGAGGTCGAAGGGCCGGCACGTAGTCCGGTCGCAGGTAGCCGCGGGGTACAGCGCAGGCGCTGCTTACCAGATCGCCGTGTGCACCTAGGGGCGGGAAACATGAGCAGGAACGCTGAC
>DASYTX010000343.1:0-5011 GCA_036001865.1 Terriglobales bacterium | reverse complement strand
ACGGCTGAGCTGAAGATAGGGTCATGGGCGCGTTCCGAAAACCCTTACGCCCGGCACCGTGGAAGTGATTACCGGGCAACACCCGGAAAAGGGCAAAAAGTAAGTTCTGAAACCAGATGATTCCGGAACAGCCACAACACGGCAATTACTCCTCGCTGCCACGTCCCGAGCCGGCACCATCCCCTGCTGCGCGTGTAGGTTCCGAACGCGGTTTTCCGGCAAGCGGTGGAGGCCGATGAGAACGTACTGCGTCATGGCCAGCCCCGAGCGCGTCGCGCAGGGCATTTGCTTGCACGAGATCTCGCAGGCCAGGGCCTGGAGGGGTTCGCATTTTTGTTCCAACGAATGCCACCGTGAATACCGCCGCCAGCGAAGGGCCTGGAAGGCCACCAGAGTATGCCGATGGTGCGGGAGGCAAAAGAAGCGCCAACGGGCGCAGCTAGACCCTTGGCGCGGTGCGCCAGTGGCATCACAGATTGCGGTCACACCCGAGGTTAGGTGACTCCGGAACGCGCACAAGACGGGAAGTGGTCGCGACTGCGGGAAAAGTTGCTCTCGCCGGAGGAACTGGCGCAGAATCTGGGCCTCTCGCCGGCTACGCTCGCTGATTGGCGCTCGCAGCGGAAGGGTCCGGCGTTCTTGAAGGCGGGAAGACGGATTTGGTACCCGGAGGACTTGGTGGAGCGTTGGATGCGCTCTCAGGTTCGGGAGACGAACGATGTCACTGAGAAATCGCGGCGGAAAATGGCACTTCAGGTTCAAGCTGGACGGACGGGAGTATGCCGAAACCACCGGCTTGGCCGCCACCAAACAAAACACGAGAAGGGCACAGCAGATCGAACTGGAGTATCGGCAGGCGCTGCTGGAGGGTCGCCGACCGACACGCCGAGTAACGGTGCGGGAGTTCAGTGACGCAGCCAAAGAGTTCCTGGAGTGGGCTGAAGTGGAACACCGGGAGCACCCCAACACGTATCGCCGGATCGTGACCAGCTTCGCCAGCGCGAAGGAGTTTCTTGGCCGCGAACCAGTGAGCCTGCTCGATGAAGGGCGGATTGAGGCCTACAAGAGCTGGCGGGTGCGTGAGCACCAGGTGCGGGACATTACCCTGCGCCATGACCTGCACGCGCTGTCGAAGTTCTTTGCGTACGCCATGAAGCAGCGCTGGGCGCGGGAGAACCCGATTCGCAACGTAACCATGCCGTCTGACAAGGATGCGGTGCGCATGCACGTTCTGACTGCGGATGAGGAGAAGCAGTATTTCGCGCTGGTCGCCAGCCTGCGCCGGCCTAGGCGGAAACACGGGCCAGGTGAAGCGGACAACAAGAACCACCAGGACCTATTCGACGCGGCGCGTCTGATGCTCAATCAGGGCATGCGCCCCGATGAGGTGACGTCGCTGCGGAAGGATGACGCAGACCTGGAGCGGGGGCAGGTGCACGTTTGCAAAGGCAAGTCGGCAGCCGCCAGGCGAACACTCGACCTCACCAGCGAGAGTCGCAGCATTCTGGCGCGGAGAATGTCAGGCCAGTCGCCCTGGGTCTTCCCATCAAGGCGCAAGCCAGGTCAGCCGGTGAGCAGGCTGAACGGTGCCCATGATCGTGTATGCGCGAAGGCGCAGGAAGCGGGGATCTCCTTCAACTTCGTCCTGTACGACTTCAGACACACATTTGCCACGCGAATGGCGCAAGCCGGCGTGGACCTTGCGACATTGGCGGCCATTCTCGGCCACAGTTCAATTCGGATCGTGCAGCGCTACGTCCATCCGACCGCCGAGCACAAGCGCGCAGCGATGCTCAGGTACGACGAGACGCTGAAAGCGGGCGAGCGGAAGGCGGAAGCCCAAGCTACGGGGAGGCCAAATTGATGCCCGTCGAGCGTGTCCGCTTTTTGTCCGCCCTCGTGCACGAGTTTCGCCCACTTTCGCCCATCGAGGCCGAACGAGAACGAAATCAGCAAAGGAGAGCAAGTGCAATGACAGCAGCTATGTGCAAGGAAAGCTTGGAGGCGCGGGGCGGAATCGAACCGCCGAATAAAGGTTTTGCAGACCTCTGCCTTACCACTTGGCTACCGCGCCCCATCTGGAAAAGATCGTAAAAGATCCTTCGCCTGCGGCTCAGGATTTCGCCTGCGGGCTCCCGCTGCGCTCACGCCCGCAAAACGGCTCAGCTTGGCTACCGCGCCCCGCTCAGGAGGGCGTATGAACAAAACCCTCGCCCATGTGCGAGGGAGAATAACGACTGGAGCGGGAGACGGGATTTGAACCCGCGACTTCGACCTTGGCAAGGTCGCACTCTACCGCTGAGTTACTCCCGCTCGCCCGACTGATTATAGCCGTGCCTCAAACCCTGGTCAAACGCTTGATTCTACTGGCAAGATGGCCCTTAGGAAGCTCCTCATTAGATTTGACGGGGCTTCCCGACGATCCACAGGACGCTATTCGCCCTAGCTGTGTCCGCTGCTCTCCTTCTGCAGCTCGGCATTTTTCTTCGCCGTGATCTCGTTGCGGATGTCCCAGAGTGGTTTGTACAGGACGCCGTGCTCCATACGCTGGCGCAGGATTTCCACGGGGGTGCCCATGGTCCCTACCACCTGGCCACCGATGATGCGCTGTGCCAGCTTCAGGTGATGGAAGCGGAAGGCTTGCATGCGCTCATCGAACTCGACCATTTCCTCAGCCACATCGTGCAGCTCGAACAGCTCCTGGTGGCGGCGATACACGTCGTCCACCGTCAGTCCGGCGCGGTCGAGCTGCTCGAAGAACGCCTCGCCCAGGCGCGGCCCGATGTGCAGCAGGGCGACAAAGCCGGGCGAATCCAGCCCGCTGCCGTGCCCCAGGCCGGCGCGGATGATGTGATAGTCGTAGGGCGTGATGGTTTCCAGGACGTGCAGCATCTCAATGGGAAAGCCGAGCTCGTAGTTGGCGCGACGGATCAGGCGCGCAGCGTTCCTGTAATCGCCGTCGGCCAGATGATTGCGCGCGCGTTCCAGCTCCCATGCCGCCGCCTTCATCAGCAGCTCCGAACTCTGGTGCGTCACCTGGAACGTGAGCTCGTCGGGATGCAGCATTTCTTCCGCCGGCTTCTGCAGCGCCAGCAGGTCGTCGGTGCGCAGGTAGCGCTCGTAGTCTGTCTTGCCTTTTCCCGGCAGGATGGGCGCGGTCACGTCTTCCTTGTACATGCGGTCTCCGTTGATCCGGCTACCCTGATTTACACTCCGGTTGCGGCGGATGCGGTGCCCACTGCGGGTCTTCCTCGGGCTTGACCAGGCGCCCGTCACGCATGTGCAGGATGCGGTCGGCGTAGCCGGCGGCCTCAGGGTTGTGAGTGATCATCAGGATAGT
Organism: Terriglobales bacterium; assembly: GCA_036001865.1. GTDB lineage: Bacteria > Acidobacteriota > Terriglobia > Terriglobales > Acidobacteriaceae > DASYTX01. The sequence continues at coordinate 1,671 of DASYTX010000343.1, read as the reverse complement.
CTGGCCCAATTCCTGGTTGGACTGGCGCAGCATGCGCAGCACGATCTGGGAATTTTCCGTGTCCAGGTTGCCAGTGGGCTCGTCGGCCAGCACGATTGCCGGGCGGTTGATGAGCGCGCGCGCCAGCGCCACCCGCTGCTGCTCGCCGCCGGAAAGCTCCGCCGGGCGGTGGTGCAGGCGGTCGGCGATCCCCAACATGCCCGTGATCTTCTTGAAGTAGCCGGGCTCGATACCATCACGTCCGGCGATGTCCTGCGCGATCTCGATGTTGCCGCGGGCGTCGAGTGTGGGCAGCAGGTTGTACTTCTGGAACACGAATCCGATCTTGCGCTTGCGCATCTCGGTGCGCTCGGAGTCTGAGAGCCGGGCGAAATCTGCGCCGTCGATGATGACCCGCCCGGAAGTGGGCCGCGTCAGTCCGCCCAGTAGATAAAAGAGCGTGGACTTGCCGCTGCCCGACGGTCCCACGATGCTGACGAACTCGCCGTGCGCGACCGTGAACGTCACCCCGCGCAGCGCAGGCACGTCCACCTTGCCCACACGGTAAACCTTGCTCAGGTTCTCGGCCTCGATGATGGGCGGCATGCCAGAGGTTCGATATTACACGACGCACGCCGAGTATGGACTACACGCTATCTGTCGTAATGCAGCAGCGAGAACACGTCGTAGTCCTTCAGTTTCTCGCGGCCTTTCAGGAAGTCCAGCTCCACCACGAAACCACAGCCGACGACCTCGGCGCCCAGTGTCTTCGCCAGTTGAATGGTTGCAGAAGCCGTGCCGCCGGTGGCCAGCAGGTCATCCACAATGATCACGCGCTGCCCTGCCTGCACGGCATCCTTGTGGATCTCCAGCGTGTTCTTGCCATATTCCAGCTCGTACTCGATGCTGGCGGTGGCGGCTGGCAGCTTCTTGGGCTTGCGAATGGGCACAAAGCCGGCGTTCAGCCGGTAGGCGACGGCGGGACCGAAGATAAAGCCGCGCGCCTCCATGCCCAGCACCAGATCGATCTCCTGCTCGATGTAGTGCTCCGAGAGCGCATCGATCAGGGTGGCGAACCCCTTCTTGTCTTTCAGCAGGGTGGTGATGTCGTAGAACAGGATGCCCTTGACCGGGAAGTCGGGCACCTCGCGGATGAGCTTCTTCAGGTGCTCGCAGTCGGGCGCGGCCTTGGGCTGCAGGTTTGCTTTCATCACCAGGTTCCTTCGATGCGGAATGTTCTCAAGTCGGGAATAGGACGGGCCTCGTGCTCGTCCACGTCGTCTACCCGCGCTGCCCGCGGGCCCTGCCGCAGCTTAGCGCGCAAGGCGAGGAGCTGATCGCGGCTGCCCATGGCCAGCACTTCCACGCTACCGTCGGGGTTGTTCCTCACCCAGCCGCTAACGCCGAGCTTGTGCGCCTCCGCCTCCACAAACCAGCGGAAGCCCACGCCCTGCACGCGGCCTTTCACGATGAAGCGACGGCAGAGCTGGTCATCGGTCTTCGGTCGTCGGTCGTCGGCCATGGCATGCGGCGTCATTTCACGCGTTCCAAGTACGTCCCCTCAGCGGTGTCCACGCGGATCCTTTCCCCGGTGTTGATGAACGGGGGCACGTGCACCACCAGTCCAGTTTCGAGCTTGGCCGGTTTCATCACCGACGATGCCGTAGCCGTACGCAGCCCGGGCTCGGTCTC
>DASYTX010000342.1:0-5516 GCA_036001865.1 Terriglobales bacterium | reverse complement strand
ACCTTGGCGCTGATCGCCACCCGCGCCGAACGCGGGCGCCGGTCCTGACGCGAGTAGCCCAGATAAGGAATCGCCGCAGTAATGCGCCCCGCCGAGGAGCGCTTCAGCGCATCCACCATCAGCATCACTTCCATCAGGCTGTCGTTGGTCGGCGTGCACGTCGACTGCAGCACGAATACATCCTTGCCGCGCACGTTTTCCAGCAGCTCCACCATGACCTCGCCATCGCTGAAGCGGCCTACGGTGGCACGCCCGAGCGGAATGTTGAGGTGTTTGACGACGTCTTCGGCAAGCTTGGGATTTGCGTTGCCGGTAAACACCATCAAGCTGTCGTAGGCCATGCTAGAGACTGGAGACTAGGGAAATCAAAAAACCATTGGCTGTGAACAAAAAAATTCAGCCGCAACGCCTTCCGCGGCTGCCTCTTCTAGTCCCTAGTCTCAAGCGACTAGTCTCTAGACTGGCTGGGGAGGTAGGGATCGAACCTACGAATGCCGGAATCAAAATCCGGTGCCTTACCACTTGGCGACTCCCCAAGAATCCTAATTGCCCCCCGACCACAGAGGGTGCCGGTCCAGTCCGCGCGCCACGAATCCCCGCACGTCTGCCGGCAGTTCCGACAGGACCCGCTGAGCTTGCGCCTCGGTTTCGAACCCGCAGAATACGCAGGCCCCGGATCCGGTCATGCGGGCGTCGCCGTACTGGCGCAACCACTCGAGATGACGGGCCACTTGCGGATAGCGCCGGCACACCACCGGCTCGAGATCATTGCGACCCTGGCCGACCGAAAAGGCGGCTATTGTGATTGCATTCGTATTACGTGTCAATTCAGGCGCGGAGAAGATTTCCGCAGTGGAAACAGCCGTTTCCGGCACCAGAACCAGGTACCAGGCAGGCGGCAGCTGGAGCGCGGCGAGGCGCTCGCCAACGCCTTCGGCAAAGGCGCTGCGCCCGAACACGAACACCGGAACATCGGCGCCCAGTTCCAGCGCCAACTCCTGAAGTTGCACGCGGGAGAGACCGGTTTGCCACAACCGGTTCAAAACGATGAGCGTGGTCGCGGCATCGGAACTGCCGCCGCCCAAGCCGCCTCCCATGGGCAGCCTCTTGACCAGCTCGATATCCACGCCGAGGCGGGAGCCGGCGCGGTCCTTGAGCAGCCGTGCCGCGCGCACGCACAGGTCGGCTTCGGGGGGCACGCCTGCAAGCTCGGTGATTCTGCGTACCAAGCCGTCGTTTCGCACCGAGAATCCCAGTTCGTCGCCGTAGTCGATGAAGCGGAACGCGGTCTGAAGCCAATGATAGCCGTCTGCCCGCCGACCGACCACGTGCAGGAACAAGTTGAGCTTGGCTGGCGCGGCATAGCGAGCCCCTGCGGCGTTCGCCACATCAGGCCCAGCAGTGTCGCCCGCCTTACCAGAACCGATGGCGCGGTTCATTCAGTCAGGTCCCAGCGGTCGATGATCAGCCGCAGGCTGAGACGGTCGTACGCGAGCGCCATGCGCGCCGGCAGCGCGCTGTCCCCGGCGTAGGCAAGAAAGCTGATGCGCCAATCGTTCTGTGTGAGCCTGGTCAGCCGGCCGCGCGCGTCGCGCTCCTCGGACTGCACCGGAAGCTCCGGTTCGACACGTCCGACCACCCAGTGCCGCAGGCCTTCGAGCGGCAGGTCCCAGCCCAATATCTCACGGGTCAGCGTCTGCACGTCGCCGGAGCGATACACCTTATTGGCTCCGGTCGTCAGCATCGCACCGGACCCATCTGCTTCGAGTTCGGCGATCACCGAGCCGACCGGGGACAGCAGGCGCACCAGATCGCCGGCAGCCGCATGCCGCCAGCTCAACTTGGCCGAGTAGCCGCGTTGTTCCAGCTTGACCGCGACGCGGCCAGTGAGGGAGAACGCGTCGATGCCGGCATTGGAGTCCGGCAGCACGCGCGGCGCGGCGCAGCCTGCGACGACGGCGAGGACGATACCGGTCGTGACAAGACGGAAAAGAAGAGGCACTGATGCGCCTCAGGGCAGAAATTTCTTGATGACCTTCTGCAGCTCTTCGTTACCGGGGTTATCGCGCAGCGAGTCGCGCCAGACCTTTTCAGCCTCGCCCTTCTCGCCTTTCACCCACAGTACTTCGCCCAGGTGCGCGGCAATCTCGGGATCGGGACGCTGGTTGAATGCACGCTGCAGGTATTGCAGTCCCTCCGCATGATTGCCGAGGCGATATTCCACCCAGCCCATGCTGTCGAGAATGAACGGGTCCTCGGGCGAAAGTTCAAGCGCCTTCTCGATGTAGTCGCGCGCTTCGGCGAGCCGATCGGTGCGGTCCGCGAGCGTGTAGCCGAGCGCGTTGTAGGCCTGCGCGTGGTCCGGCTTGAGCGCGATCAGCCGCCGCAGGCTGGTCTCCACCACGTCGAGGCGGTCGAGCTTCTCCGCCGCCAAGGCGATGTCGTAAAGCAGGTCCGGATTGTCCGCATGGGTATCGAGCGCGGTCTTGAGGATGTCGAACGATTCCTTGTAGGCCTTCGCTTCGCGCATCAGTTGTGCTTCGGCCTGGACGATCTGCACGACTTGCGCCTCATTCTGAGACTCCAGGCTCTGCAGATGGGCGCGTGCTTCGGTCACGCGGTTCTGCCGCGCCAGCATGAACGCGTAGCGCGCATGCGCCATCACGAACTGCTCTCCGCCTTCGACCGCGAGGTACCATCGGGCCGCCTCGTCGAAGCGCTTGCGCTCCTCGTTGACCTGCCCGAGGTGGAAACGCACGCTGTCGGGATCCTTGTAATTCAATTCCAGCACCCGCTTCAACTGCATTTCCGCCGCGTCCAGGTCGTTGATCTGCACCGACAGCAGCGCCACCGTCACCGCGATGTCGGGATTCTGCGGATTGTCGTCGAGCAGTCGCTGGAACTGGGCGCGCGCCTCGGGGAACTTCTTCTCGCCGATCAGCTGGCGGGCGTAATTCAGGCGCACTTCCTGCGCATTCGGATTGGCGGCCAGAAAACCCTTCATGTAGTCGAGCGACTTGGCGCGCGACTCGCTGGTCAGCGCCTGCGCTTGGAACAGCGCCGCAGCTTCCCAGTTCGGCCTGATGCGCAACGCTTCGCGGATTTCCGCCAGCGCCGCATCATACTTATTGGCCGCCAGCGCCGCCTGCGCCACCGCGAAGTGCGCCTCGGGCAACTGTCGATACGGCTTGACCAGATCCTTCACCAGCGCCAGGACGGCGTTCTTGTCGGGGTGCTTGGCCAGCAAAGAATGCAACTGCGTCAGCGACGCCCCGACGTTGGCGTCCTCGGCGGAGAGAATTTCCTGCAGCAGCGGCCTGGCCGCCTGTAGGTTATCGGTGGAGACGAACAAGGCCACCAGCGTTTGCCGCGCCGCGGTCGAGCCCTTCTCCGCGGCCAGCCAGATCTTTGCGGCTTCCAGCGCCATTTCGGTCTGCCGTCCGTACAAGGCCAACTCGGTGGCACGCCGGGCAATGCGCGGGTCGCTCGTGGACCTGGCCATCTCGAGATAAGCTTGCGCCGCAACCTGGTAGCTGCCGCGCTGACCGGAAATTTCAGCCAGCAGAAACTTGTAGAGCAGATCCGAATCCAAATCGCGACCGGGCAGATCGGCAGGAGACAGCGATTGCGTGCCGAAGACGCGCCGGGCGCGCTCTTCAAAGCTGTCCTCCGGACCAGATCCTTCACTAGGGTCTGTGGCCTGCGCCGACCAGTCCATGGACGCCTCGGAAGCCATCACGCCGTCCGCGGCAAGTTCAGGCGAGCCGACGAGCGCTCCCGGTTGGGCGCAGGCGCTCAGCGTCAGGCACGACGCGGTCAACAGGGCGAGACAGGACAGCAATGACGGCATGGAGTGGTCGGGGCCGTGAGGTGGAACAAATGCGCGTAACTGAACTTTAGAGGGCATCGCCGCGCGTGAAGTTCTTCAACCCGGAACACAGTTTAGGTATATTTGGCGGCCATCACAAGTAACCCCAACCCATCCGCCGACAGCCGTTGCGGCGTTACCGCCCGGATTCAGAAGGCGCTGAAAACAATAGGGGTTGCAACAGCAACGACGCAAATTTCCACAATTTCCAGACAAGGCGAGGGTATGACCACGGCAAGCTCTGAACTGACCGTTTCCGCGCAGGCATTGACGCGCACCTACGGCGCCCATCGCGCAGTGCGCGACGTATCGCTGGAACTCAGCCGCGGCGAAGTGCTGGGCCTGCTCGGGCCCAACGGCGCCGGCAAGACCACTACCATGCAGATGCTCACCGGCAATCTCGCGCCGACCAGCGGCGAAGTTCACATCTGCGGCATCGATCTGATCGACCTGCCCACCAAGGCGAAATCGCGCATCGGCTATCTGCCCGAAGTGCCGCCGCTGTACCGGGAACTCAAGGTCGATGAATACCTGCGCTTGGCAGGGCGCCTGCACAAACTCAACAAAAGCGCGCTGAAAGCGGCGGTGGAGCGTGCCAAGAATCGCTGCGGGCTCGTGGACATGGGCAAGCGGCTGATCGGCTCGCTGTCGAAGGGCTACCAGCAGCGTGTCGGCATCGCCCAGGCGATCATCCACGATCCCGACGTGATCATTCTCGACGAGCCCACGGTCGGCCTGGACCCGAACCAGATTCGCGAGATCCGCGCGCTGATACGCGACCTCGGGCGCGATCATAGCGTCATCCTGTCCACCCATATCCTGCCCGAAGTGGAAGCGGTGTGCGACCGGGTGCAGATCCTGCACCGCGGTGAAGTGGTGTTCTACGACAGCATTGCCGGCCTCAAGCAGTTCCGCGGCGGCCAAGCCCTGCAGATCGGCCTGCGCAATCCACCGCCGGTTACAGAGCTCTCCGGCGCGGCCGCCGGCGCCGAAGTCGATGCCGTCAATGCCAACCTGGTCCGGGTACGCCCGCGCGGCGGCATTGATCCCACCGACACCCTGGTGAGGGCCGCGGTTGAGCGCAATTGGGGCCTGTATCTGTTGCAACCGGCGCTGGCGAGCCTGGAAGAGGTGTTCGTCCATTTGACTCAGCGCGAAGACGATCAAAGTGAAAAGGTGTCAGCATGATATGGACCATCGTTACCAAGGAACTGAGAACGCTGTTCGCCTCGCCGCTGGCGTGGGTGGTGCTGGCTTTCCTGCAGATCATACTGGCGTGGATCTTTCTCACCCGCGTGGACTATTTCCTGACCATTCAGGCGCAGTTGGCGCGCTTGCCCAATGCGCCCGGACTTACTGAAATCGTGGTGGTGCCGATGTTCGGCATCGCCTCGATCGTGCTGCTGATGTCGGTGCCGCTGCTGACCATGCGGCTGGTGGCTGAAGAGCGACGCAACCAGACCATGGCCATGCTCATGTCTGCACCGATTTCCATGACGCAAATCGTGCTTGGAAAATTCCTCGCCACACTTGCCTTCCTCGCCATCGTCGGCGGCCTGATTGCACTCATGGGGCTGTCGTTGCTGCTGGGCGGCAAACTGGATCTGGGGCTGATCGCCACCAATCTGCTCGGCCTGCTGCTGCTGAC
>DASYTX010000341.1:0-6091 GCA_036001865.1 Terriglobales bacterium | reverse complement strand
CCGGCAGCCAGCACCACCAGCCGCCTGGCCTCGATGACCCCCGCTTCGGTCTCGCCTCCCGGTTCGCGGCGAAGGTAGTGGACCTTGTATCCGCGAGGCGCCATCTTTTCGATGGAGCCGACCTCGACCTGGGTGAAGATCTCGGCGCCGCCCGACTTGGCGATAGCAAGATAGTTCGTGTCCAGGGTGTTCTTGGCGCCTACATTGCAGCCCGTGACGCAGTCTCCGCAATTGATACAGCGCCTCTGGTTTACACCCCAGGTGTTGGGACCTTCGAAGGTGAAGTTCACCGCAATATCATGGAGCTCGAAGACGGCGCTGGGGCCGCCCGGGAAGCCCTGCTGGAGTGCCTGCACTTTGCTGAGCCGCATGCCGTTGGGATGCTGCCCGGCGTTCAGGGTGGTTCGGACGCGGTCAAAGCAGGCTTGTAGCCGTCCCTGATCGCGGGCATCACGGATGGCCTGTGGCCAGCGCGGATTGTCAAAGACCTCGGGGTCAGGCTGAATAGCTACGTTGGCGTTGATCAGCGAAGTGCCGCCCAGGCCCGAACCCATTACCACACCGATATCGGGCCCGAAGGAGGAGTCGTACAGGCCCAGCGGCTGCAGCGGACTGCGCAGTTCTTGGGCGCCCCGATTCAGGCGGTCGGGAAACTGCCCGGGCAGCCACTCTTTGCCGCGCTCCAGGATGCAGATGCTGGGCCTTCCGTTGGGCCAGTCGGCGGTGGCGAGGCGTGCCGCGGTCACGGCTCCGCCATATCCCGAACCGATTATCACGATGTCGTACGACGGGCGGCGTTGACTCCAAAGAGTGCTCAAGGGTGCTCGGCTTACTGTGTACATCTCTCACCTCCTTACGGAAGCAGCCGGAGGCTGCCACGCGCTAATGGCTCATGCGACCGCTTCTCTCGCCATGGCGGCCGGCAGCAGTTGGTATCCGGGATCAAGGTCCTGGAAGAAAATGAGGATCTCGTGGATGTCGTAGGGGTGAGTGTCCCTGTTGGTGATTTTGTGCTCGAGAACGTCGAAGGCGTGCTTGATGCCTTGGTGGTCGTCAAGATCGATGTCGGCCATGAACTTGCCGGCGCCGTTACTGGCAACGGTCACCTGCAAGTTGCCGGCACCTTCGAAGGTCTTGAAGCTTGCCAGCAGCCTCCACTCCTCGCCCGGGAACTCGTGCAGGGAGCCGTCTACGCGGTGGAAGGCCGTGTGGTTGGCGTCGAGTAAGTCGAGGAGTTGCGGGGTGACAAAGGCATGTGCCCGGGCCGGACGGACATCGTGAATCGTCTCGAGGTGCTGGATGACCTTCTGCGTTCCGGTTACATCCTGGTCCTGCATCTTGGCGTAGAGATTCAGCAGGCCAGCCTTCTGTTGATCGCCCAGGCTGTTCCAGCCCGGTGGAAAGCCGGTCAGGATGCGGCGCAATTCGCTCCAACGGTCGCTGGCGTTGATGTCGGGGAATTGCGGCTGCACGCGATCTGGATCCACAAAAAAGGTTTCCTCAATGTGACCCGGAGCGCCGGCGGGAACGTCCACAAAGATCGTCTTGTCACGGTAGATGGCGGGGTCGATGAAGACCTCGGCCAGCCCGAACGGGAAAGCCGGCACGTTGGGGATGGGAATGGGAGCGCCTTGCAGTGAGACAGCGAACTTTTGGTTGAGCGATTGGGCCCTGCGGTTGCGGAACTTCAGCACCACGGAATCGGTGATTACCTGGCGCTGCACATTCTTGAGACTTACTTGGACGGGACTGCGATTTACGTCGGGCATACTGTCCTCCCTCTTTCCCGCCCCGAGGACTTCCCGGGCGCTGGTGAAGGTGCCGGGGACTGAAAGAGGCGGCCACAGTAGCAGCACTGGCCGGGGAGTCAACAAGGAAGCGATTCTTGTTCTGGAATCAGAACAAGCTCGGCGGCCAGGTCGTATGGGGGTTCTACTTTGCGCTTAGCTCGCCTTTCACCAGATCACTGACCTGTTTTCCGTCCACCCGCGCTCCGCTGGCCGCAAACTTTGCCATAACGTTTTTCATGACCACGCCCATATCCTTCATGGTTGGCGAGCCCATTTCGGCGATGGCGGCGCGCACCGTGGCGAGTATCTCTTCCTGACTGGCGGCCTGGGGCATGTAGGACTCGATGATGCGGATCTCGGCCGCCTCCTTGTCCGCCAGGTCTTGGCGGCCGCCGCGGGTGAACTGCTCGATGGAATCCTTGCGCTGCTTGATCAGTGTCCCGAGGACGGCCAGCACCTCCTTGTCGTCGAGCGGGGCCAGCTTCTCCACTTCTTTGTTCTTGAGCGCAGCCTTGACCATGCGCAAGGTGGAAAGACGCAGCTCTTCGCGCGCTTTCATGGCGGCGGTCATATCCTTGGTGATCTGTTCCGCGATGGGCATGCGTGGAATTATACGGATCGCTGCCCGCGGCCGGGACGATGGCCGCTCCGTCAGTACAATGTTCCCAAGACAGCAAGGCGACGCATTGATTCCGGTTAACTGGCGGGATATGATTCGCGCCAAGTACCGGGCTCCCGCCGCAGATTCATATGCTTTCATTTTCGCCGGTCACTCTGGCAGCGCTGGTGGTATTCATGCTGGCGGTAGTGAGCGTTGCTGTCTCCTACTTCCGCGGTGCGATCACCTTCAAGCGCTATTCCGAAATTGAGCTGGACGTGCGCCGCATCGCCGGGGCCGTGGATGGCGAGCTTTTCCGTGACGGTGATGACCTGGTGGTGTCGGGCAACTACAACAAGCTTCCCGTAGTGGTGCGTTTCTCGCACGGCGAGCACACTCCGGGGCTGAACATCCGCATGGGGGCTCCGGCCTCATTCTCGATGTCGGCGGCGCCACGGGGAGCGGCGCCGCCGGAGGGACGCAAATTGGTGCGCACGGGCAATGGCGATTTCGACAAGCGCTTCGTGATCCGCTCCGATCACGCCCACGAGGCCGCAATGTTTCTCGGCGAAAAGCCGGTGATGAAAGGCCTGGAACAGCTTTGCTGCTCGAATAAGACTTTTTTCGGCGTGAGCAAGGGCGTGATGGAGCTGAGCGAGCTGCTGATCCCCTCGCCGTACACGGCGCGCCACATCGCCGGGCATCTGGAGTCGATGAGCGGGCTGGCGAAATCGCTGGAGGCCATGCCGGGCTCGCACGAGGTCAAGATCGAGGAAATGAAGCGGGAGCGCAGCAGCCCGGCGCTGCGCCTTGCGGTGGTTGTGGGGATCGTGGCGGCTGGCGTGGCCGTGGTTTCCGAGGTGCGACACAGTGCAGCGCGCTCGGTGGTCGAGCTGCCGGCGCAGCCTGCAGCCCTGGCGGGCGTGTTCGCCGCCGATGCCCCGCTCATCCCCGGAGTGGAGCAGTGGCGTCTGGCGCGGCTAGAGGACTTCGATCCGAGTGCCGTATCCTGGCTGCGCGCCAGCGGGCTCGAGGCAAGCGGGCGGCTGGTTGTCGATATCTCCGGAGATGGCCTCGAGCGTGATGTCGTCTATCTGTTGGTGCGCCCCGATGGCACCCGCCGCCTGGTCCTGCTGATTGACGGGCAGAATCGGTACGACGCCTTTTATCCTTTCGTCGGCCTCATCGCGCGGGTCCCCCGGCACAGCCTGGAACGGATTAAATGGGTGGGCAATGTGCCCGATAGGATTGACGGCGACGGCGTGCTCATCACGCGGAAGGCCGACGATATGGCCTCAGGGTTGGTGCTGTTTTCTTCCGAAAAGCACATTTCATCCGGTGTCCCGGCAAACTATCAGAATATAAGTTTGGACTGACTGCCATGCTGCGCAAGCCCCGCCTGTTCACCCCCGGGCCCACGCCGTTGCTGCCTGCGGCTGCACAGGCCATGGCGGCCGCCGATATCCATCACCGCACCGCCGACTTCCGCGCGCTTTACACGCGCGTGCTGGCGGACCTCAAGGCCTTCATCGGCACGCAGAATGACAGCATCCTCATGGCCTGCTCAGGCACTGGCGCCATGGAGGCCGCGGTCTCCAACCTCACCTCTCCCGGCGACAGGGTGCTGGTCCTCACAGCGGGAAAATTCGGCGAGCGCTGGCGCGACCTGGCCCGCGCCTACCGCTGCCAAGTAGAAGTCGTTTCAGCGCCGTACGGCGACACATTTTCGTTAAATGCGGTGCGCGAGAAGATTTCTTCTGACGTGCGCGTGGTCTACATGCAGGCCACCGAAAGCTCGACCGGGGTCCGGCACGATGTCGAAGGCGTGGCTCGCCTTCTGCGCGGCACCGACACCCTGCTGGTAGTGGACGCCATCACCGGCCTGGGAACCACGCGTTTCGATGTGGACGGCTGGGGGATCGACATCATCATCGGCGGGTCGCAGAAGGCGGTGATGATCCCGCCCGGCCTGGCCTACTGCGCCGTGAGCGAGCGTGCCTGGAAGCGCATGGAGACCGCCGGCTCTCCACGCTACTATTTCGACCTGCGACAGGAGCGGAAGTCGGCAGCCAAGGGCGAGTCGGCGTTCACACCCGCGATCGCGCTGATCGCGGCGCTGGCTGCGGCCCTGGACTACATTCGCTCCGCGGGCGAGGGCGATCTGGCCGCCGGCCGGGAGGCCTTGATCTCCAATGCCGAGCTTTCCGCTGCCATGACGCGTGCCGCCGCCCAGGCGCTGGGGCTGAAGCTGTTCGCCGCCGTTCCCGCCAACGCGCTTACTGCCATCCTGCCGCCCGCGGGCGTGGATTCCGGCACAATCGTCAAGGCCTTTCGCGAGCAGTTCGGCGCGGTGGTGGCCAATGGCCAGGGCGAGATGAAGGGAAAAATCTTTCGCATTGCCCACCTCGGCTATTACGACTACCTGGACGCCATCGGGATCATCGGGGCGCTGGAGCACGTAGTGGACCGCGCCATGAGCCCGCGTCACATAGAATGGGGTGTGGCGTTGCGCGCCGCCCAGGAAGTCTACGCCCGCGCAGAAGCGGAAGTGGCCGCCGCCCGTTAGCGCTTACTCGTACTCGACACTCGCAAATCGGTACTCATCATGAAAGTTGTCATTGCCGAAAAGATCTCGCCGTCCGCGGTTGCGGTCTTCCGCGAGGAAGCGCAGTGGAAGCTGATCACGCCCGAGCAGATTGACGGCAATCTGCCCGCCCTGCTGGAGGATGCCGATGCGCTGATCGTGCGCTCGGCCGTGCAAGTGGATGCGAGCGTGCTGGAGAAGGCACACAAGCTGCGGGTGATCGGACGCGCCGGCGTGGGCGTGGACAACATCGACCTGGATGCCGCCACCAAAAAAGGCATCGCGGTCATGAACACGCCCGGCGCCAATTCAGTGGCGGTGGCCGAGCACACGCTGGGCCTGATGCTGGCGCTAGCCCGTCACATTCCCCGCGCAGATGCGTTGTTCCGCGCCGGCAAGTGGGAGAAGAAATCGCTCCAAGGCACGGAACTTCGCGGCAAGACGCTGGGCATCATCGGGCTGGGGCGGATCGGGGTGGAAGTGGCCCGCCGCGCCAAAGCCTTCCAGATGAAGGTCGCCGCGCACGACCCGTTCATCTCCACGACAATAGCTAACGACCTGGAGATTGTTCTCGTAAGCCTGGACGAGCTCTACCGCGCTGCCGACTATATCAGCCTGCACCTGGGACTGAGCCCGCAGACTGCCGGCATGATCAACGCTCAGGCCATCGCCAAGATGAAGCGTGGGGTGCGGATTGTGAACTGCGCCCGCGGCGAACTGGTAGACGAGCCTGCTCTGGCCTCAGGCTTGAAGTCAGGACAAGTAGCAGGAGCGGCGCTGGACGTCTTCGCCGAGGAGCCGCCAAAGCACTCACCGCTGCTTGGCCTGGACAACGTTGTGGCCACGCCGCACATCGGCGGCTCCACCCGCGAGGCGCAGGAAGCGGTGGGATATCAGATCGCGCTCCAAGTCAGGGAGTACCTCAAGCGCGGCGTCATCACCAACGCGGTCAACGTGCCCTCCGTCACCCACGAAGAGTACACAGAGATGCAGCCGTACATCGTGCTGGCGGAAAAGCTGGGCGGGTTCCTGGCGCAGGCCAGCGACGGCAACCTCGAGGAGGTCTCGATCCGTTACAGCGGCCTCATCGCGGAGTGGAAAACCGAGCTGATCCGCAAT
>DASYTX010000340.1:0-8446 GCA_036001865.1 Terriglobales bacterium | reverse complement strand
CGAGGTCGGTGCCGGCAGGCACTTCCGCGACCGACTTAAGGGAAGGGATGCCGAGGATGATCTCGCCCTTGGGGTTGACCGGGATGACCTCGCCGGCAAACCCCGCTTCCTTAATATTGCGGAAGATCTGGAAGCTCAGCTTCTCCTGATTGGCCGAGGCGCCGATCATGGCGATGCGGGACGGCCGGAACAGAGGCGTGAGGGCTGAGGGCAAGAATCACCTCCGGGACGGGACAATATACCCGGCTTGTAGCGCGAAAACCATCGTGGGAATCAAGGCGGGGAAGATGCTGGCTTCGCAGCTTGGGCCGCGGCTTCGATTGCGGTGAAGAACTTTGACGCCATCATGCGCGCGGCGCCCTGGAGCATGCGTTGTCCCACGGCCGCCAGTACCCCGCCGACATGGAAGTCGGCCGTGTACTGGAGCACCGTAAGCCCCGGCTGCTCCTCCAACTGAAAATCGCTGGTGCCGCGCATGAAGCCGGACTGGCCCACGCCGTCAAAGACGATGCGGTAGCGCGCCGGCGGCTGCGTTTCTTCCAAACGGATGTTGCTGGAGAAATTGCCACTCACCGGCCCAACGTTGGCGCTGAGGCGGGCCGCATAGGTGTTTTCGCCAGTCTTCTCCAGCGATTCGCAACCGGGAATGCACGCCTGCAGGGTTGCCGGGTCGGTCAGCGCGCGATAGACGCTCTCGCGCGGCGCACGCAGCTCGTGGCGTCCTTCGAAGCGCATGACGGTTAGACAGCTAGCTAGCGCACGCGGCCGGTAGCGGCGTGAATGGCGCGCCGTGTATACACCTGCGCCAGGTGTGCACGGTACTCGGCGGAGGCATACAGGTCGCTGTTGACGTCCAAGCCTTTGGCGACCTCGGCAGCGGCCGCGGTCACCGAAGCAGCATCCAGCTTGGACGATTTCAGTTTCGCTTCCACCGCTGACGCGCGGTAAGGCTTTGGACCCACTCCCGTGATGCCCACGCCCGCGGACGCACAGGTGCCGTCGGCGGCAAGAGTCACCGTCGCCGCCACTCCCACCACGGCAAAGCCTGAGGCTGGCTGGCGCACCTTGAGGTACGCGTGCCCGGTGCGCGGCGCCGGAATGGGAACTCGGATCTCACGCACGATCTCGCCGGGACGTAGAGCCGTTGTCAGCATGTCGACGATGAACTTATCTGCCGCAATGACGCGCTCACCCGCGGGGCCCACGGCTACGATCTCGGCACCAAGCGCTAGGATTGCAGCAGGCCAATCCGCAGCGGGATCGGCGTGCGCCAAGCTGCCGCCGATGGTGCCCTTGTTACGCACCTGCGCGTCGCCGATATGCGCCGCGGTCTCGGGCAGCAGGGGGCAGCGAGAGCGCAACAGGCTGGACGATTCCAATTGATAGTGCGTGGTCATAGCGCCGACCCGGATCTGGCCCGCTTCTTCCCGGATATAAGAGAGATCGGCGACCCGGCCGAGGTCGATCAAGACCCGCGGCTGCGCCAGGCGCAGCTTCATCGCCGGAACCAGGCTGTGCCCCCCGGCGAGCAACTTGGCGCCATCGCCGTGCTGCGCAACAAGCGCCACCGCTTCGGCCAGCGTTTTGGGAGCGACGTAATCGAAGTTTGCCGGGAACATGCGGTCCTCCTTACTTCGCGGACGTGCGCTGCATGGCGCGGAAAATGGTCTCGGGCTTGAGCGGCATGTCGAGATGGCGGACGCCAAACGGCGCCAGCGCATCCACGACCGCGCCGACGATTGCCGGCGTGGCGCCAATCGTGCCCGCTTCCCCCACACCCTTTACGCCCAGAGGATTTTCCGGCGTCGGCGTCTCCGTGCGATCCAGTTCTAATGTCGGAATCATGGCGGCCTTGGGAACGGCGTAGTCCATGAGCGTGCCGGTGATCAACTGGCCCTGATCGTCGTAGACGACCTCCTCATAGAGTGCCTGGCCGATGGCTTGGACGATGCCGCCCTGGATCTGTCCGTCCACCAGCATAGGGTTGATTACTTTTCCGCAGTCGTCCACGGCCACGTAGCGTTGGAATTGCACCTCGCCAGTCTCGCGATCGATCTCCACCGCCACAATGTGGGTACCAAACGGAAACGTGAAATTCTTAGGCTCAAAAAAGTAAGTGGCGGAGAGACCGGGCTCGGTGTCCGGCGGAAGGTTCTTTGCCAGATGTGCAGCCAGAGCCACTTCCTGAAGCGTGATGCTGCGATCGCCGTCGGCAGCGGGCGCAGGGACGGTCGCCAGCGCGCCCACCGTTGCTGCCGCCTGTGCCGCCAGGGCGGAGAAGCGGGCGTTCGCGAAAGTCATGCGCGATGCTTCCACCTGCAGCAGGTGCGCGGCAATTCGCGTGGCCTTCTCCCTCACCCTTTGCAGAGCTACCAGGACTGCCGTGCCTCCTACAGCCGTGGCACGACTGCCGAAGGTGCCGATTCCGTACTGCACGATGGCGGTATCGCCATGGATGACGGTGATGTCGTTAAGATCGATGCCGAGTTCCTCCGCCACGATTTGCGCGAAGGATGTTTCCTGGCCTTGGCCGTGCGGTGATGCGCCGGTGAGCACGGTGACCTTGCCCGTTGGCTCGATGCGCACGGTAGCGCTTTCCCAGCCTCCCGCGGGCATCGCAGCCGACGGACCCAAGGCGCAGATTTCTACGTAACTCGAAACCCCGATGCCGACCAGCCGCCCTTCGGCGCGCGCCTTCTTCTGCTGCTCGCGCAGCTCTCGATAGCCAGAAATCTTCAACGCCTTGCTGAGCGCCGCCTCGTAGTTGCCACTGTCGTAGGTGAGTCCAGTAGCAGTCTTGAAGGGGAATTCAGAGGGCGCCGGGAAGTTCTTGCGGCGCACCTCCACTGGATCCATCCCCAACTCCGCAGCGACGAGATCCATGGCACGCTCGATGACATAGGTAGCTTCAGGCCGGCCGGCGCCGCGATATGCGTCGGTTGCCATCTTGTTCGTGAACATGCCAGTGACGTTCATCTGAATGGCCGGGATCCGATAGGCGCCGGAGAGCATGAGTCCAGTCAGCGTGGGGATGGCGGGCGTTAACAACTGGTGGTAGGCGCCGAGATCGGCCACGACGTTGTAGCGAAGTCCGGTCACCGTCCCGTCTTTCTTGCAGCCGATCTCTATCTCGCCGACTTGTGCGCGGCCGTGAATGGTTGCTTGCATGTTTTCGCGGCGGGTCTCAATCCACTTCACCGGCCGGCTCAATTGGATTGAGATCCATCCCAGCAGGGCCTCTTCGGCATACACGTTGAGCTTCGAACCAAAACCGCCGCCAACCTCAGGAGTAATCACGCGCAGCTTGTTCTCCGCTATCCCCAGCATCAGCGCCACCTGGGTGCGCATCAGGTGAGGGATTTGGGTGGAGGACCACAGCGTCAGCTCCTGTTCGCCCGGAAAGTAGCGGGCTAGCACGCCACGTGGCTCCATGGCCACCGGCGCCAGGCGTTGATTAATCATGCGCTGGCGGACGATCTTGTCGGCCGACGCTAAGGCAGATTCGATGTCGCCCTCGCCGGAGGTCAACCGATAGGCGACATTGCTGCCGAACTGTTCATGCACCAGTGGTTTGCCCTTGAGTGCTTGCTCCGGATCTACAACTGGCGGGAGTTCTTCGTACTCCACTGCGATCTTCTCGAGTGCATCCTGCGCCGCATAGCGATCGGTAGCCACCACCACAGCCACCGGGTGGCCCACGTAGTAGACCCTGTCGGTGGCGAGCACACGGTGATCCGGCACCTTGAGGTCAGGAAGCGCGGCAGCACACGGCACCGGGCCGATCTTGTGCGACACATCACGGCCGGTGTAAACGGCTACCACACCTGGTGATGCGGTGGCAGAGGCGATACCGATGCGCCGAATGCGGGCGTGCGCGTGCACTGACCTGAGGAAGACAGCATGTAACATGTCCGGCAGCTTGATATCGTCCACGTAATGCGCCAAGCCGCGAATGAGTCGCGGATCTTCCGTCCGTTTCACCCTCTGTCCTACGTATCGGCCCATGACTCCTCCCTACGCTCTGCTGCGCGCGGTGGTCGGGCCGCGCTTCTCCGCGGCGTACTCGACCGCCTCGACAATGTGCTGGTACCCGGTGCAGCGGCAGAGATTGCCTTCCAATCCGTGGCGGATTTCAGCCTCGCTCGGCCGAGGATTCCGGCCGAGCAGTTCCGTGGCCGTCACAATCATGCCCGGGGTGCAGAAGCCGCATTGCAGGCCGTGCTTTTCCCAGAAACCTTCCTGGACGGGACTTAATTGGCCGTCGGCGGCCAGACCTTCGATGGTGGTGATCTCTGCTCCGTCGACCTGCACGGCGAAAATGGTGCACGCCTTTACCGCCTGACCATCAAGCAGCACGGTGCAGGCGCCACAGATGGACGTCTCGCATCCGACGTGCGTGCCAGTCAGGTTCAATATCTCGCGCAGATAGTGGACCAGCAGCAGCCGGGGCTCTACTTCCGATTGGTGTTCGACGCCGTTGACACGGACACGAATCGGCGTTTTCATCGGAATCCCCCTTGCGGGTTTTCACCGCGGCACTTCTCAAAGCAGCAGGTTCGGAAGGGCAAGAGCGTAAGCCCCTTGTTAGGCGACTGTCAACAGCACTGCAAACAGTTGAGCACTATTGTGGGTTTGCTTCGTCGGCTCGTTGCCGAGCAAGATCCGCAGCCAGCCTGCATCTTCGGAGGTGGTGATAGCCCAATGCGGTTCGAGGGTGAGGGCTGCACTTTCGGCCTCAGCGGTCCGCGTGAGGAGTGGATTTGGTGTAAGCTACTGCTAATTTGTTGCGCGCCGCTTAGCAGTCCCAAGGTAGATCGGTGTTCCCCACGCCTTCAGCACTCCCGCGCACCCGCACCCCTGTCTTTCCGGAATACCTGTACAGGTCGGCGATCGTCTTCGTCGGC
This sequence comes from Terriglobales bacterium, assembly GCA_036001865.1. Lineage (GTDB taxonomy): Bacteria > Acidobacteriota > Terriglobia > Terriglobales > Acidobacteriaceae > DASYTX01. The sequence goes on along the minus strand of DASYTX010000340.1, from coordinate 3,542 downwards.
TACTTCGTAGCCGGCAAGCTGGGCCTTTCCATGCCGTTTACCAGCGGCAACGTCTCTCCGGTGTGGCCGCCGTCGGGAATCGCGCTTGCTGCAGTGCTGGTCTGGGGATACAGGGTGTGGCCGGGCATCGCCTTAGGCGCATTCCTGGTGAATTTTCTGAGCCCGATTCCTCACGCTGCGGCGCTGGGAATCGCCGCGGGAAATACATCCAGTGCGTTGGTGGGGGCCTACCTGCTGCGGCGGACGGGATTTCGTCCCTCGCTGAGCCGGTTGCAGGACGTCCTCGCACTGGTGGTGCTGGGCGCAGGTGTCAGTCCCATCGTAGCGGCGACCACAGGCGTAGCGACGCTGTTCATCACTGGTGTGAACCCATGGTTGAAGTTCGGCTCGGCTTGGCTGATCTGGTGGCTGGGTGATGCCATGGGAGTGCTGATTCTGACGCCGCTGATCCTAACGTGGCGGGCACTGTCCGGGGGAACGGCGCGCCGCCAGGCCGAACTGGCGGCATTGTTGATAGCGGCGGTAGTCAGCTGCATTTTGGTCTTCGACCCTCGTATTGGCCTGGGCGTGGCGGATGAGGTGCTGGCGTTCGCCGTCTTTCCCTTCGTGATCTGGGGAGCCACGCGCTTCGGCACCGAAGGTGCGGCCATGGTGAGCACGCTGCTTGCGGCGGTGGCAGTGGGGGAGACTGCAGCCGGCTTGGGGCCCTTCTCCCCGCGGCCAGCCGTCCACAACGCCGTCCTGCTGCAGATGTTTTTAGCGGTCATATCGGTAACCGGCCTGGTCCTGGCAGCGGTCATAATGGAGCGCGAGCGCGCCGAGCACGCGCTCGCCCGCGAACAAGAATTGCTCCGGGAGCGGGACATCTCCGAGCACGCCCTGCGCCAGAGCGAACAGCGTCTCAAGTTGGCCCAACTCGCCGCCAGTATCGGAACCTGGGAATGGAACATCCGGACCGGTCAGGTGAGCTGGTCGGACGAGGTCGCGGCACTGCACGGAATGTCCTTGCAAGAGTTTGACGGCCGCTACGAGTCTTGGCTGAGCACCGTGCACGCCGAGGACCGGGGTGGGGTGGTGGCGGAGGTCATGCGCGCCGTCAAAGAGACCGGGCAGTATGAAGTCGAGTACCGCTCGCTGCGTCGCGATGGCAAGACCTGTTGGACCTATGCCCGAGGCCAGGTGCTCTATGACCAGGCCGGCTCACCGGAGCGGCTCATGGGACTTTGCATGGACATCTCCCGGCGCAAGCTGCAAGAGCAGGCCCTCATCGAAAGCGAAAACAAGTTTCGGGCGGTAGCGGAGACGGCTGCCTCCGCCATCTATATCCACGACGGCACGCGAGTGGTGTACGCCAATAAAGCGGCGGAGGAGATCACCGGCTATAGCCGCGAAGAGCTGTTGGCGCTGGACATGTGGACGCTGGTTCACCCGAACTTTATCAACACTGTGCGGGAGCGCGCGGTTGCCCGGCTGCGCGGTGATCCTGTGCCTTCCCGCTATGAATACAAGATTCTGACCAAAGCGGGTGAGGAACGCTGGATCGACTTCAGCGCCAGCACGGTGAATTTCGAAGGCAAAGGCTGCATTCTGGCCACCGCCCTCGACATCACCGACCGCAAGCGCGCCGAGGAGACGCTGATTCGCACCGAGAAGCTGGCCACCGCCGGTCGCATGGCGGCAACTATCGCGCACGAGATCAACAATCCCCTGGAGGCGGTCACCAATCTGCTGTACCTGGCCAAGAGCAGCCCGGCGGCGGATCAGCACCTGCGCAACTACCTGGAACTCGCCGACGCGGAACTGAAGCGTGTTTCCCACATTGCCAAGCAGACGCTTGGGTTCTACCGCGAGACCTCTACGCCGGCGCGGTTCCGGCCAGCCGCGGTTCTCGCGGAGGTATTGGAACTGCTGGAGACCAAGATCCTGGAAAGAAGGGTGAGAATCGTGCGGCAGGATCGAGGCGAGCCGGAGATCATGGGTGTGGCCGGGGAGTTGCGCCAGGTCTTCTCCAACCTGCTGACCAACAGTCTGGATTCGATGCCCGCGGGGGGACAGATTACCGTGCGCGTGTCCAATGGACGTGGGTGGGGAGACGGCGCCCGCACCGGGGTCAGAATCACCATCGCCGACAACGGCACCGGCATCGCGGCTGCGCACTTGCGCGACATCTTCGAGCCCTTCTTCACCACCAAAAAGGACGCAGGAACGGGACTTGGCCTCTGGGTGGCCAAGCAGATCGTGCACAAGCATGGCGGGACCATTCGCGTTCGCTCGCGGGTTGCTGAGAAAGGCGGCTGGACAGTCTTCTCTCTCTTCCTGCCAGAGAACGCCGCGGAAAAAGCCGAGCCGGCGGTGGCCTGATCGCGGCTGCTTGGAGAAGGCGTTTACTCCAAAGAACAGCTTGCCCCGGAACAAACAGAGAGGAAACCTTTGCCCACGTTGTTTGGTTCGCGTTCTGCAAGAAAGTACGGTGGCGCGTGGCTGGCAGCCATCCTGCTGCTGGCCTCAGCGAGCTTTGCACGGGAACTCACCCGCGCAGAGCGCTACGTTGATCACGTCAAGGCCCTCACCTCGGCGCGCATGGAAGGACGCGGCGCCGGCACTCAAGGGCTGCAACGCGCCGCCGATTACATCGTCAGCCAGTTCCGCCGGCTGGGATTGCAGCCCGCGGCCGAGCACAACTCCTATCTGCAACCGTTTATCGTGACTACCGGCGCGCGCCTGAAGGGCAACAATCTCCTGCTGGTGCGCAGCGACGGCAGAGAGGAGAAACTCAAGCTCAACGAAGACTACATTCCGCTTAGCTTTTCCAGTGTAGGCACCGTTTCCGGTCCGGTGGTGTTCGCCGGCTATGGCATTTCTGCCGGCGAGTTCGGCTATGACGACTACCTTCATTTCGACGTCAAGGACAAGATCGTTGTTGTGCTGCGCTATGAGCCCCAGAGCTTCAGCAAGAGGAACGGGCATGAGCAGCGCTCGCATCACGCCCACCTCATCACCAAGGCCATCAACGCACGCAACCGCGGCGCCAAGGCTGTGGTCCTGGTGAACGGCAAGTTGCCGGAGAGAGAGAACGACGAGTTGCTGAAGTTTGGCCGAATGGCCGGGCCCAGCGATGCCGGGATTGTCATGGTGCAAGTCAAGAATGAGGTGGTTGACGGGTGGTTACAAGCTGCTGGAAAGTCGCTGGCCGCAGTGCAGCAGGAGATCGACAAAAATCAGCAGCCGCAATCGTTTGCCCTGGCGGATTCTTTCCAGCTGCAGATCACGGTCGCCATCGAGCGTACCCGCGCCACCGTTCATAACGCGCTGGCATATTTGCCCGGGGAAAGCGACGAGTACATAGTTGTGGGGGCGCACTACGATCATTTGGGGCGCGGCGGCGAGAGTTCGCTGGCACCGTCGCAGATCGGCACCATCCACCCCGGCGCTGACGACAACGCTTCCGGGACGGCCGCCCTGCTGGAGCTGGCCCGAGAGTTTTCCAGCCGCCGGCAGCGCCCCAAGCGGGGCGTGCTGTTCGCCGCGTTCTCGGGCGAGGA
>DASYTX010000339.1:0-12275 GCA_036001865.1 Terriglobales bacterium | reverse complement strand
GTACGTCCCCTCAGCGGTGTCCACGCGGATCCTTTCCCCGGTGTTGATGAACGGGGGCACGTGCACCACCAGTCCAGTTTCGAGCTTGGCCGGTTTCATCACCGACGATGCCGTAGCCGTACGCAGCCCGGGCTCGGTCTCTACCACTTGCAGGTCAACGGTCTGGGGCAGCTCCACTCCGATGGGCTTGCCTTCGTAGAACTCCATCCTGATCTTCAGATTAGGGACGATGTAGTCCACCGCTTCTCCTAGCGTGTCGCGGCTGAGGTGGATCTGCTCGAAGGTCTCGGTATTCATGAAGTGGAAATCATTGCCGTCGTTATACAGATATTCCATTTCGACCTCGTCCACCACCACCCGGTCCACGTCATCTTCTGCCCGGAAGCGGTGGTCGATAATGGCGCCGCTGCGGAGGTTGCGCAGCTTGGACTGGATGAACCCGCGCTTATTTCCCGGGGTGCGGTGCTCCACGCTGAACACCGAGAACAGCTCGTTGTTGTGCTTGATGACCATGCCGGGGCGCAACTGGGTGGCCTGAATTGCCATTCCTACCTTCTCCTTCAATCACTTGAGAACTGTGCCGTCGAGGAGACAAACAACTGATTCTAACCCACGTTCGAGCCACCCGCCCAGTGTAGCTGCGCCCGCCTTACCGGGATTCTCACTCTGCACCGCCGGAAGGGACAACGCAACCGCCCTGCGCTTTTTCTAAGTAACTGTCACACGCATAGGGAATCCATCAGCCGCCATAGCTGTGCAACGGTAAGGAGGCCGTAATGAAGAAAATTCGCGACATCATGACTACCGAACTGGAAACCGCCGAGCCCGACACCACACTGGAAGAGATCGCAACCATGATGCGGGAGGAGGATGTCGGGGCCATCCCGGTGGTGGAGGACGGTGAACTGGTCGGCATCGTAACCGACCGCGATATCGTGGTGCGCGCCATCGCCGAGGGGCGCGACCCATCGGACACCACGGCTGAAGAAGTCTTGAGCGAAGACCTGGTCACCGTCACCCCGGACATGGACGTGGAGCGCGCAGCCCGCCTCATGGCCGACCGGCAGGTCCGCCGACTGCTGGTGGTAGAAGGCAAGAAGCTGCTGGGTATCGTGTCGCTGGGCGACATTGCCGTTAAGGAGGAGGACACCGAGGTCGGCGGCGAAGCTCTGGAAGAGATTTCCGAAGGTGTTAAGGGAAGCCGCAGGCAGCCCGTTGGCGGGAAGGCGACACGGCAAAGCGCTCTCGCCGAGGAAGAAGATACTCGGGCCCGCGCCATACGCAGCGAGGGGCGGGCACAGCCTCAGCCAGTCAGGGCAGGCGGCCGGCAGGGAGGCTCGGCGCGCGGTCGCGAACAAGGCACCGGCCGTGCCCAAGGCATTACCAGCCGCGGCTCAGAACGCGAGGCTGAGCGCCAGGAGCGCGTCAGTCCGGCGCGCGCCGGCGCCACTCGATCCGGGAAACGCCGCCGCACCGGCTAGCTCGGCACGCTTGAACTAAAATCGTTTAGGAAGGGGAAGCCTATGACCGACTATGAGCGCGTTGGAGAGTATCAGCCCTCGGACCGCAGCGTCGCGGGCACCGCCATTACGTTCCTGCTGATCGGCTTGGGAGTGGGCGCCTTGGCCGCACTGCTGTTCGCGCCGAAATCCGGACGTCAACTGCGAAAGGTCCTGCGCCGCAAGTACGAAGATACGGTGGAGAACCTTACCGAGCACGCCGATGAATGGGCGGAGCGCGGCAGCGACTGGGCGGCTACCGCCAAGGAGAAAGTGGCCCCCATCGCTCGTGCGGCCCGGAGAATTTAGTACCTAACAACTGAATACCTATTTCGGGCCCGGAGGAATCCGGGCCCCCCATTTGGATGGTGTCCTGGCCCAAGCGATATTTGTGCCTGCCCAACCTGTATGATTTCAGCAATTGCGCCGCACGACCCTGGACATGCCCGCTCGAGCAGCATATTCCGTCGGCTTGATGCTCGTTCTGAGCTGCGGAATCGCCACGCCGGTGTGGGCGCAGGAGAGCGCACCCCAGCCTGGCCCCCCAGTTATCGTCACGAATAACCTTCCCAAGGCAGTCCTGCGGCACAGTTACGAACACAAGCTGGAATCCAAGGGGGGAACGCCACCGCTGAGTTGGGCGGTGGCAACCGGTGAACTGCCGCCCGGCCTTGAGCTGCACTCGAATTCCGGCGTGATTAGCGGTTCGCCCACGAGTGCCGGCACGTTCTACTTCACCGTCCGCGTTGCCGATGCCGCCAAGCCTTCCCGCTCGCACCTGCGTGACCTGATGCTGCGGGTGTTCCCGCCGCTCGAAGTCGAATGGAAGAGTACCCCGTCGGCAGACACACAGGGCATCGCCGGGGCCATTGAAATAAGCAACCACACCAACGACGATTTTGACCTGACCTTTATCGCCCTGGCGGTGAACGAGATCGGCAAAGCGTTCGTTCTGGGCTATGAGCACTTCACCTTGAGCGCCGGAACCGAGCAGCGGCAGATAGCCTTTGGCTCAAATTTGCCGCGCGGCCGGTACATCGTGCATGCCGACGCTGTTGCCGAAGTTCCTGCGAAGCTGATTATCTACCGCTCGCGCCTGGAAAGCTCCGCTCTTCTGGTGCCCTGAACCACCGCGCGGGACCCACAAAAAGCAATGACCCGCAACCTGCGGGCCTGCTGACTCCTAGTGCTCACTCCGGACGCCTAATACAGTCTAAAGTTCACCTCGATGCTGACCTGCACGGGAACAGGCTGGCCGTCCTTGCGCGAGGGCTCGAAGCGCCATTGGCGAACGGCATCGATGGCTTTCTCGTCCAGGCCCATACCCAGCGAGCGCGACACACGGATATCGCGCACGCGTCCGTCGGGTCCGACGACCACCCACAGGACGACCGTACCCTGGTACTTGGCTTTGCGCGCCTCCTCGGAATATTCCGGCTCGGGATCGTAGATGGCGCGCGGTGCGCTCACCCCACCGCCTACCCGGTAGGCTCCGCCGCCAATGCCGCCACCCCAGCCTGGACCCACACCGGGACCGCGACCCGATCCCACGCCGCCTCCACTGCCGGTACCGATGCCGCTTCCCGACCCGGGACCACCAGAGGGAGGCCCCAGAACCCCCGAGAGAGGGTCTCCCAACTGCCCGGTGTTCGGAAGCTGGATCTTCGGCGGGACCACCACCGTGGGCTCCGCCACCAGCTTCGGATCCACATTGCGCACAACGACCGCCGGCGGTGTCATCTGCTCGAACGCTTGCTTGGGAACCGCCCCCTTTGGGGGCATCAGCTTGTCGCGTTCGCCGCCACCTCCGCCACCGCCCACCTGGGTGTCGGAAGGCGGCAGGGCAATAGTGCTGCCGGAGAAGACTTCCACAACACGGTCTGCAATCACCTGGCGGTTCTGCGCCAAATACTGCGCTAAGTAGAGCAGGGCCGCCGTGGCCAGCACGTGGCCGACAAACGAGAAAATGAAGGTTTGCTTCTTGAGGGGATAGTTGCCGTAGCCTTCCCCGAACAGCGTCGGCAGGATGTCGGCGGTCGCGAGCTCAGGCTTGGTCACATCAGCGCTGGCCATTGATGCCTTCAGTATAGACGTACAATTGCGGGAAAGGCTCGCCTATCTCTAGCTGCCCCGAAGCCCAGGGGGCAGCCCTGCAGCCCGCCAATTCCGCAGCATAGGTTGGATATTATCGCGCAAAAGGCGGCCGCTCGGCGGGGAATCTAGCCGGTCATCCTCCGCCAAAGATCGACGCCAGGAATCCCCAGAAGCCCCGCTTTTTCTTTTTCTTGGGTTCTTGCCGCGCTACTACTTGCGCATCCACTGACTGGGGTGGTTCAGGGAAGAGATCCGCGAACGCAGGGAACGCCGCGAGGCGAAGCGATGCGGTGTTGTACGGAGGTGCCGGCGGCGGCGCCGACTCAGTAGCCCGGAAGACGAACGGTGCCTCGACCTGCACGAGAATATCTCCTGGCCGGTCGGCTGGCGGAGGTAAGGTCACTGCAGCCGCAGCCGCAGCCGGAGCGGGCGCGACTACAACCGGTGCGGCCTGCGTCGGCTGTGTCAGCGATGGTGGCATTATCTGCGGCTTGGCGGCGCGCAGAAGGTCCAACGGCCTGGGACATCCGCAGTTGCCGACAACTACTCCCGGGTTGCTTGCCCGGCCTGAACGGAAGAAGGCCTGCTGGTCGGACTTCATGGTGTAGATGGTGTCGCCCATCAGTTCCGACAGCCTCACCAGGCCGGTATTCTCGGGCAACGCCTGGATGCAGGTGTTGCCGCGATGGTCGGCGCTGACCGCCAGATGAAAGGTGCCCGGACCCAGAAGCGAGATCTGGAAGTCGGGGGTCATGATGGTGTCGGTGGTGGCAGCCAGGGTGTAATGGGTCTGGATCGTACCACTGCTTAGGCCCAGCATGATCTCGGAGCCTGCAGTGGAACTGGTTACCGTGATGGCTGTCCCGCGGCAGATCTTGAGCTCGCCGCCGCGCTCGAGGCGAACCAGCGCCGTGGTTTCGCCGGCGGTGACCGAAGATCCGCTCATCACCCGCGTCCCCATGCCGGCCAGCACCACTGACCCCTTCACCGTCGTGTCGCTGGCAAAGAGCTCGCCCACGGGTGCCTGGGCGGTGCTGTGCGTGGTGAGTAAACAGAGAAAGAAGAGGAGAAACAGACGGGATGAAGGCACGAAAAGCATGCTGCCCAGGGTTCAGGAGAATCTTATCATCCCGCGGAGGCGGAGGGGATGTTGGTCAGGCCTCGGCTACGAAGTCGTATTGGTCAATAACTGCGGCGATCCCGACCTTGCTTTCCGGTTGCGCCTCTACGCGCACGACCCTGCCCTTACACCGCACGCGGATGCTCTCGGTCAGCGTGATCTCAGGGGGCAGCGTGAGGGTGAACTCAATGTTCGATCCTTCCTCGATCTTCTGGTCCATGAAGAAGAAAACGCCGCGGGCGCTAACGTCCTTGGTTTCGGCGGAAACTTCTCTGATGCCGCCATTCATGAACTTGATGGAAACGGGAAGACGTAGGGAGAAGCGACGAGTGCCGCGTTTTTCCTGCTGTGGTTCGGACATACTTCTCCCTTCCTAATAGGCGCGACCGTAGCATCGCGCCCAAAGCCTTCAGTGTCAAGCATTTTGAAATGTCAAGGGGGAGGCGTAGTTCTTCAGTAACTCGTAGGGGAGTTACCCAAGGTGCAGAAAGTTGGCGATCAGGGACTTGCCATTTTGGGTAAGCACGCTTTCGGGATGGAACTGCACGCCTTCCACCGCGTACCTCCGATGGCGCAGGCCCATGATCACGCTGGAGCCGTCGTGCTCACGGGCTCGCGCGCTGACCTCAAGTTCCTGAGGTAACCCCTCTTCGGCGACGATGAGGGAGTGGTAGCGGGTGGCGGTCAGAGGCGATGACAGCCCTTGAAAAATGGTGCGGCCGTCGTGCTCCACCTGGCTGGTCTTGCCGTGCATCAGGTTTTTTGCCTGTATGACTTGCCCGCCAAAGGCCGCGCCAATCGCCTGGTGACCCAGACAGACCCCCAGCAGCGGTACCTTGCCGGCGAAGTGGCGAATGAGCTCGATGCTGATTCCTGCCTCCTGCGGGGTGCACGGACCCGGCGAGATAACGATGTGATCAGGATGCAGTTGCTCGATGTCGGCGATCGTCACCTGGTCATTGCGACGCACCTCCACCTGTGGTCCCAGTTCGCCCAAGTACTGGACCAGGTTGTAGGTGAAGGAGTCGTAGTTATCGAGGACGAAGACCATCGGTGAATAGTGTTTAGTAGCTAGTGGTTAGTCCAGGGAGGCCAGTAATCCGTTCAAGATTCGTGCGACCTCCACGCTCATATCCAGAATCCGCTTAGCCTCAGCTCCAGACAAATACTGCAGTTTTTCCGATATAGTGATTTGAGTCTGCACCTCGTATAACGAGCCTCGCGCGTTTCCCAAGAATTGCTTGAATTCTCCAGTGGACAGCCGCCCCTGCCCTTCTGCAATGTTACTGGGTATTGACACGGCTGCTCTGCGCAATTGGGCAGTAAGCCCGTAGGCCTCATCCTTGGGGAATGATTGAGTGCTTTTGTAGACTTCCGCGACCAGTTCAATCGCTTTCTGCCACACGATCAAATCACGGTAGGATTGCAGGCCCATTTTTCTCCCGGCTCTCGCGACTAGACACCGTCAATTGAACTAACCACTAGCCACTAACCACTATCCACTCCCAGCAATCTCGACTGCTCTCACCACCGCCCTCGCCTTCGCCATGCACTCCTCATACTCACGCTCCGGTACCGAGTCGGCCACGATACCGGCGCCCGCCTGCACCGAAGCGCGTTTGCCCTGCATGACCATGGTACGGATGGCGATGCATGAGTCGAGATTGCCGGCGAAGTCGGCGTAGAGCACTGAACCACCGTAAACGCCCCGCCGCACCGGCTCAAGTCCCTCAATGATCTCCATAGCACGCACCTTCGGAGCTCCGGTCAGCGTGCCCGCGGGAAAACAGGCAGCGAAGGCGTCCAGGGCGCTCAGTTCCGGGCGCAGCCTGCCCTCGATGGCTGACACTAAGTGCATGACATGGGAGTAGCGCTCCACGTACATCAGGTCGCGCACCTGTACAGACCCATAGTCGCTGACCCGGCCCACGTCATTGCGCCCCAAATCCACCAGCATGACGTGCTCGGCACGCTCCTTTTCGTCGGAGCGCAGCTCCTGCTCCAGACGCTGATCTTCAGCCTCATCGCTGCCGCGCGGCCGCGTGCCTGCGATCGGCCGGTACTCCAGCCGCCGTCCCGTAACTTTCACCAGCATTTCCGGCGACGAGCCCAGGATGTGCAGATCGCCGATTCGAAGAAAGTACATGTACGGTGACGGATTCACGGTGCGCAGCGCTCGGTAGATGTTGAACGGCGCCGCGGCTGGCTCAAAGTCCAGCCGCTGCGACAGCACGCCCTGGAAGATGTCGCCGGCGGCGATATATTCCTTCACGCGGCACACCGCGTTCATGTACCGCTCACGTGTGGTCAACGGGCGTACTTTCAGGTCGTTGCCGCGTCGGCGGCTGCCCAATGGGGCGCCCGGCGCTCGTTTCCGGAGTTGCCGTTCCAGCGCCGCAATGTCGCGGGATGCGCGCTCATAAGCCCGGCGTGGCTCTTCCCGAGTAAGGTCGGCCGCGGCGATGATGTGGATCTGGTGGCGCAGGTGGTCGAACGCCAGCAGGCGATCGAAAAACATCATCACGCTGTCGGGCACGTCACTATCGCTCTTGGCGATGGTCGGCAGCCTTTCCAGTTGCCGCACTGCGTCATAAGAGAAGAAGCCGACGGCCCCAGCCGTGAAGGGAGGCAGGCCCGCGACCTGCGCCGGACGGTGCTGTCCCAGCAGACCGCGCAGTACCTCAAAGATGCTTCCCCTGCGGCGCTGGCGTTGACGGCCACGCTCGATGGTGATCTGCTGCCCGCGCGCGCTGACCACCATGTAGGGCCGCGCGCCCAGGAAGGTGTAGCGGCCGATCTTTTCCCCGCCCTCAACTGACTCCAGCAGGAATGCGCGGGGCTCGTGGGCGGCCACACTCAGAAACGCTGAGACCGGTGTCTGCAAATCGGCCGCCACCGACTTGGCCACCGGCACGAGTGTGGCATCACGCGCCAGGCGCAAGAATTCGTCATGGTCGGGACGCAGCATGGACTGGATCTGGGAGGCTGAGATGGCGGGGTGATTATACGGTCGCCAATGGCAATCCGTGGCAGCCAGCCCAGGATCCGCGGCCGGACGCCTATCGCGCCCGTTGCCGCTCCTGATTGGTCATCTGCGCGAACAGGGTGTCACGCTGGCGTTCGAGCCACACGTTATTGGGATCGAGGTCCAGCGCGGAAGTGAACCAGCGGTAGGCCTCAACCCGGTCTTCTGGTACGCAATGTCCAGTAGCGTACAACGCGCCCAACTGGCTGCGCGCTTTAGCGCTCGAGTGTTGCACAGCGCGCCGTAGATAGATGAGGCCTTGCTCACAATTCTGCTGCACTCCGCGTCCATGCAGGTACTTCTGCGCCAGCACTAGCATGGAGTCATCTTCTGCAAGCGGCGCCGAACGGGCATGAGTTGATGTGCTGTCGCCACCTGCACCGCTCGTCTCGCCTTGAGCGGCAGAGTCTGCTTCTTCGCTGCGCAAATCGGGCTTAGGTCCGGCAGCAGGTTCTTTTTCTACGCCGGTCTGCGCGCCCGTGGCCGCCCCTTCCGTGCCCGCCTTCGGACTCTTCGAGTCTTTTCCGGACCGGCTTTGCTGGTCCGCGCCAGGCTGCGCCCCGGCTTCGGCGGGTGCTGGCGGCTCGGGTGGTGCTTCGGCTTTTGGTTTCTGCTGCTGGTCTGCCCCTGCGGTGGTGTGGGACTTGTCGGTAGCGGATACGTCCGGCTCCGCAGAGCTTGGCGGCGCAGGTGGCTGCGATGGTTGCGTAGCCATGGCACTGATCCTGGCGATCTGGGCCTTCAGCGAGTTGCGCCATTGCATCCAGATCAGTCCGCCGACCACCACCAGGATCAGCAGCAACACGTAATTCCGCCACCGCCGTGGCGGCTCGTCTTCCAGGAGATAGCTGGCCCGCTCCTTGGCAGGTGCGTTCAGCCCCAGGAACGACGGCCCACTGATGATGCCCTCGTCAGTGGGCGCACGCTTGCGCGCTTCTTGGCGGCTAGCGTAGTTGGCTGGCGCCGTGGCCGCCGCCGACACATTCAACTGGATACCGCACATTCCGCAGTAGCGGTTCTCAGGCGGGTTGATCTGCCCGCATTCCCTGCAACGCACAGGTTCCTCCCTCAGCCCAGGGTACATGTATTTCGATGCTGCTGCTCCGCCCGAGGAAGGCCTCCGCCCGCTTATCAGTGTCCTTCTTCTACCTACCCAAAAAGCAAAAGGACGGCCATTTGGCCGTCCTGTGTGCCGGGATGATCCTTAGAGCGGTTGAACGTTCTCTGCCTGCCAGCCCTTCGGTCCGCGCACCACGGTGAACTGCACTGCCTGGCCTTGCTGCAGGCTGCGGAAGCCCCCAGCCTGGATGGCCGAGAAGTGCACGAATACATCTTCGCCGTTCTGACGGCTGATGAACCCGTATCCCTTGGCGTCGTTAAACCACTTCACAGTTCCTTGTTCCATACGTGTAGCTTGTCTTTCCTTTGCTTAAGTTTTGCTCTGAGATGAAACGGAAAGGACATCAGGCAGGTAACGCTTTGCAGCAGATACTGCTCACCACCCCGTGCATCTGAGGCAAATATAGTGTACACGTAAGGGGTGCCACTTGTCTCGCCGCCACACCAAAAAAATGCGCCAGCGGCAGCTTATGATCAGGAGAGACCCTCGTGAGATTTCGGTTCCCCGTACTGCTGTTCTGCCTCACCACTACCCTTAGCGCATTCGCCGAACGTAACCGCTCGATCGAAGTTCCTGCCACCGGCGTGGAAACCATCGTGTTCAACGTCGAAGAGGGCGACTTCCAGGTGCGCGGCGACCCGACCGCGACCGAAGTGCGGATGAACGTGTCGATCGACCGGGCATGGATGTTCCAGCCTCGGAGTGAGAAGAAAACTCTCGAGCGGCTCGTCACCGTCTCCGGCGAGGGCACGACTCAGCTCACCATTGCTACCGACATCCGGGATTCCATCTTCAACCTGGGACGGGCGCAATATCCTTTGGACTTCGAAGTCGTGGTTCCCGCGCGCGCCAGGCTGATTCTCCGCGACACCTCGGGCAAGATTACTCTCAGCGATATGCAGGGCGACGTTCAGATCCACGACACCACGGGTACGCTGGCCGTTGCCGGGGTCGGCGGCCGCCTGGAGATCGAGAAGGAATCCGGCGACATCCGCCTGGCGGACGTCACCGGCCCAACCACCATCCGCAGCCAGTCCGGCCGCATCCAGGCCGAAAGGCTCGAGAGGCTGGAGATCGGGCGCTCCGCCGGAGACCTCGTCATTACCGACGTGGCCGCGGCGCAGATTCGCAACACCGAGGGCAACGTGCGCGTCTCCCGCGTCGGCGGCGACCTGCAGATCGAGGATGATTCCGGTGACATCCAGGTGGAGGACGTCGGCGGGCGCGTCCTCATCCGCGACTTGTCCGGGCAGATCCGCACGGCTCGCACCGGCGCGGTCACCGTCTATGACACCTCCGGCGACGTCACCGTCGAGCAGGCGGAAAGCCTGGCGGTGATGGACAAGGAGTCGGGCAAGGTGGTCGCCCGGGGCGTCCAGCGCGTGCAGACGCCTTCGAATATCAAGCTCAAGAGCGGCGGCATGTAAGGAACTGCCCGGCCCAAGGTACGGCACCACAGGCCGGGCAGTTGCCAGTAGTACTCAGCGGAACGCCCAGGCAATGCGCACGCCGAGCAAGTGATTGGCGGGTCCGCTGGTGTTCATGTGATCGCGAACCTCCAGGCGGATGCCGTGGCGCTGGCCGATCCAGTAGTTGAAGCCGGCGCCGAAATTCACCAGGTTCCGCGTGCCTTCGCGGAAAGCCAGCGAATATCCCCCGGTGAAAAACGGCACCCACTTCCGTTCCGACCCGCGGAAGTGGTATGAGCCATTGAACGACGCGATGCCGATGCCGTCACTGAGAGCGCGCGTGGGAGCGGCATAGCCGATCTCCGCGCCCGCCGCCAGCCCCTTCACCAGGAACAGCTCGCCTCCGGCGCCGAGATGCAGGGCGCCGGTCGTCGTACCGCCTCCGATGAAGGCCCCCGGAGCGGCAAACACATACCCTTGTACGTTGGAATTGTCTGAGCCCTGCGCGACGGCGGCCGTCGCCAGAGCCAGCACGATGGAAACCACAAACAGGATCCGTAACATGGTGCCCTCCTTTCGCGGCCATCGTGTTGCCGGCCGGGGGAAGGCACAATGCACAGCGTCTCAATTGCATGACATCGGCGGGTCACCGCCTACCTGCTCTAAGCAGCAGCCTTTCTCGACTTGAACCAACGCCGGCCGGAAGACCACGCGGTCGCTGAGGAGGAAGTTGAGCAGGGAACAGCCTGCGATCGACAGCATGTTGGCTGGTATGAAGGGCAATCCTGCTCCGCCTACGAGCAGCCGCATGAAGACGAGGTTCCCGGCGATCGACACTGCACCAGTCGTCAGGTTGAAGCGAACCAGACGCCCACCTGACTGCGCCAGCGTCAGACTGCCGCGGTCGGCCCAGGTGAAGCGCTCATGCCACACGAAGTTGTGCACTACCGCTGCCTCCACCGCCAGCGCGGTCGCCAGCATGTAGTCCATTCCGAGCCCGACTCGCAGCAGCGCCAACACTCCGAGCTGCACCGCGATCCCGATGGCGCCCACCAGGTTGAACTTCAGCCAGCGGCGTCCGGTCTTTCTCCAGCTCCCGCTCACGGCAGTCTCTCTTCCCGGTACAGCCGTATGGTGTGCTTGATAACGGCCACGACCAGCATGGTTGTCATCGCGGCGATGGCAACCACGCCGCCCACATCGAACAACCGGAACCGCTCGCCCAGCACCCGCAGGTGCGGCTGGAAATAGAGCACCAGGTTGCCGACGGCCAGCAGGATGCGGATCTCAGTCGGCCCGAGCTTCCAGTACGAGAGTTGGAAATTGCCCAGCGTATACGTTGCCAGGTACACCTCGATCGAAAACATCAGGAATGCAATCAGCAGCCCGATTGCGATGGCCCAGTGCATGTACCCGGAAATGGCGAGGCCGCCCATCACGAACAGGGCCCCGAAGCTGTCAATCACGTGATCGACATAGAACCCGTAGCGCGGGCGCTGGCGGTTGCGCACCCGGGCCAGGGTGCCGTCCAGGCTGTCCCCCAGCCAGTTAACGGCCAGGAAGAAAGTGGCCAGCAGAAGGCCGGCGCGATGCCGGCCCGCAACAGCGTAGCTGGCGCCGGCGAGGAACATTCCCGCCGCTCCCAGTAGGGTCAGGTGATCGGAGTTAATGCAAGCCGGGGTGCGCTGCGCCATCCAAACCAGGGCGCGTTTCTCTAGCGTCGCCGAAACCGCGTCCTGCACACGCCGGGCATTGCGGAAGCGCAACTGCTGCAACTCCGTGCTTCGGAGGTGCGCGCCGGCAGCGCCGCCCAGGTCGGAATACTCAAGCTCCGCCGCCGGATCGTTTGCCGGCATTGTGTCCTTGTTCATTTGTGGTCTCCCTTCGTACCTGCCGCATTCCGTGCGTCCGCAGGTTGACTCGCGGCAGCGCTCTTCGGCTTCGCTGCATGGTCCAGCCTCCTGCGTGATGAAGGTTGCGCCCAAAGGGCGATGACCACAATGCACCC
>DASYTX010000338.1:0-2390 GCA_036001865.1 Terriglobales bacterium | reverse complement strand
AGCCCTCGGCCAGGGCAGTGGCAGTGATCTGCCGCTGCTCAACGGCAGTGCGCGCGCTTTCGACGGTGAGCAGGTTCAAATCCATGGAGTTTCAATGCCTAATCATCGCCTCAGGGGCTAAAGCCCCCTCACATCCTTCACTGCATGATCGCAGGCCTGAAGGCCTGCGCCACCCTGGCAGCGGCGCTAGCGCTCAATGACCTTGGGCACTTTGAAGAATGTACCGTCGGTCTCGGGAGCGTTGCTCAGCGCAGCGTCATGACTGAGCGACGGGCAGAGCACATCCGGGCGCAGGGCGTATTCGAACTTTGCTGTGCCGGTCTTCTCCGGCGCGCCGTAGCGGTCGGACACCTGGGCCATGGGCGGAACATCGCGGGTATCGAGTTCGCTGAGCCGGTCTACGTAGTCGAGGATGGAGTTCAGGTCGCGCACCATGCGCGCGCGTTCCTCTGGTGTCAGGTCGAGGTTGGCCAGGTCGGCCACGTATAGGACGTCTTTTTCGCTGACCTTCACGCCGACTTCGATGTTCTGGATTGGTCCGGCAGGATGAAATCGATGCGCTCCACCCTGCGGCCCAACATGCCGTTCAGGGCAGCGATGTACTGCGGCACGAAAGCCGTCAGGTTTGCGCTCCAGGCCGCGTCCGGTACCTGCACGCGCAGCACGCCGTCACGGAAGCCCAGGGCCACAGTTTTCTCCGCCACCCGCTGGCCGCATATCAGCCCCCAGGCAATGACTGCGGCGTCCTCCACAGGAGCGCGCCGCAGAATGTCAGACACAATCTTGTGGAAACCCGCCCGCGCCGGTTCCATTCCTTGCCTTTCTTTCCTGACCTATCCGGGGGAGGCTGGTCGGGTGTGGCTCAACTTCCTTAGAACTTAGACGCGAATTGTAGCATCGAGTTGCAGAATTGTTTCCCACAACCAGATTAAGATTCTATGAAAAGCCTCGCGGGGCGGGGCATAGGCGGCGAGAGTCAGAGGGGAAACTCGCGCCGGACGAACTCCATGGCCTCGGCCTTACCGGCCAGCCGTCCTTCGAGCTGCGCATCCTCCACAGCCGCCAGGATTTCCTTGTACCGCGGACCAGGCTGGTAGCCGGCCGCGATCAAGTCATCGCCAGTTACCAGCGGCGGCGGACGGAATTGCTCGGGCGGCGTCGACGCCAGTTTCTGGCGCACGAATTCGTAACTGGAAAGGTCGCCGTGGCTGGCCAGGCAGTCCAGGCGATGCAGTTCCAGGTGCTCCTCGAACCTTGGCAGACGTAGGAAGCGCTTGAGCGTAGATTCTTTCATGCGCAGGACGGCGGCGAAGCGCAAGTGGTTGGCCACCAGGCTGGCGATCTGCTCGGTGTCGTCGTTGGAAAAGCGCAGTCGGCGGCAGATCTCTTCCGCCATGGCCGTCCCGACCTCGACATGGCCGTCGAAGCGGATGCGGTCGGGGGCGACGCGGAAGGTGGGCGGCTTGCCCACATCGTGCAGCAGCACCCCCATGGCCAGCGTGGGTGAACACTTCTCCCTCAGCCCTTCCAGCATGAGCAGTGTGTGAATCCACACGTCGCCCTCGGGATGAAATTGCGGAGGTTGCTCCACGCCTTTCATCTTCTCGACCTCGGGCAGCACTTCGCGCAGCAGGCCGGTCTGGTCAAGTAACTCGAAGGCGCGGCGGGCGCGGCCTTCGGTGAGCATCTTCACCAGTTCGTCGCGCACCCGCTCCCGGCTGACTTGGTGGATCTCGCGGGCCATTTGGCGAATGGCGTTAAAGGTCTGCGGCTCAATCTGGTATGCGAACCGTGCGGCGAAGCGCACGGCACGGAGCATGCGCAGCTTGTCCTCGGCGAAGCGACGGTCGGGTGGGCCGATGGTGCGGATGATTCCCGCATCGAGGTCAGCGCGGCCTCCGACGAAGTCCAGCACTTCATTCTGGATGGGATCGAGCAGCAGGCCGTTGATGGTGAAGTCGCGGCGCTCGACGTCCTCGCGCGGGTCCTTGGTGTAGCGCACGGCGTCGGGATGGCGGCCGTCGGTGTAGCTGACGTCGCTGCGAAAGGTCGCGACTTCGATGCAAGGGTTCTGCCCCGGAGCATCCGCCTCCTTGTCCACGGGAACGAGCACCACCCCGAACTGAGCGCCCACGGCGTAGGTCTTCGGGAAGATGCGCATGACCTCGTCGGGCGTGGCGTCGGTGGCGACGTCGTAGTCGGCAGGCTCGCGGCCGAGCACGATATCGCGTACACACCCGCCCACCAGGTAGGCCTGGTGGCCGCGGTCGCGCAGGGTGCGCACGATTTCGGTTGCTGCTTGGCGAAGCATGATAGCTACTAGCTTCTAGCTGCGAGCTCCTAGCTCGAAGCCAGAGAGCGTCCAACTGCCTCTAATACTATAGAGACAT
>DASYTX010000337.1:0-15651 GCA_036001865.1 Terriglobales bacterium | reverse complement strand
GCCCACCGCAATTGCCGTCATGCCGAGGCGGCGGGCGATGCCGCCAACAAACGCCCAAAGACGGGGCTGAAGGTCTTCAGGAATCGTCGACTCTCGGCGCTTGGTGCCAAAAACACAATGGGCGCGTAGGGAAACGCGGGTGTGCCTCATCGGGCTCACGCTAACATGGCGGCCGTGAATTCTGTCGTCCCTGGCGGGACTCGGTCATCTGGACGGTCAACCCGGCGCTGACGTGCCGGGCTGGGTTCTGTCGCCCTACGGGCTCGGCGGCTATTCCGGTCGCGCGATGTGGTTCCCGAAGGCGGCGATTTGCCGTCCCTAGGGGCGACTCCCCTAGATGCGTTATCGGGCCTCACGCCGGGCTATTCTTATGCCCGCCCTTTGCGGGGATGATCCGCGCAAATCCGCGTTGATTCCTGGCAGAAGAAATTTTTCCCCTTGCAACTGGAAACTCGAAACCGGAAACTGGCCCCTGACCCCTTTCCTTTGGGCACTGCCATGGGCCGCATTCACGTTCTCCCCGAACATGTCGCCAACAAGATCGCCGCGGGCGAGGTGGTGGAGCGTCCGGCGTCGGTGGTGAAGGAGCTACTGGAGAATGCGCTGGATGCGGGCGCGCAGCGCATTCGCGTGCAGGTGGAGGCGGGCGGCAAGAAGCTAATCCAGGTCAGCGATGACGGCTGTGGCATGGGCCGCGACGACGCCATGCTGGCCTTCGAGCGCCACGCCACGTCGAAGATCAAGAGCGCCGACGACCTGCTGAACATTTCGACCCTGGGCTTCCGCGGGGAGGCGCTGCCCTCGATCGCGTCAGTGGCGCGGCTGCGGCTGGAGACGCGCAGCGCGGACGATTCCGGCGGAACGATGATCGAAATCGCGGGCGGGAAGCTGCTGCGGGTGGAAGAAGCCGGGCTGCCGGCAGGGACGTCGGTGGCGGTGCGCGACCTGTTCTTCAATATCCCGGCGCGCAAGAAGTTTCTGAAGTCGGAAGCGACGGAGCTTTCGCACATCGCGGCGCTGGTGACGCACTACGCGCTCGCCCATCCCGACAAGCACTTCGAGCTGCACTCGGCGACCAATGCCATGCTGGTGGCTGCGCCGGTAAAGTCGCACGCCGAGCGCATCTACCAGGTGTTCGGCAAGGAGACGCTCGACCAATTGCTGCCGCTGGCCGCCACGCAACCGCTGGAGCGGGCCGGGCTGCCCGAGCCGCCACCGTGGCGACGCGGCCCGGAGTACCAGCCGGCGGAGGCGGGCGAGTTGCGCGTGCATGGATTTGTATCGCGGCCGGAGATCCAGAAGCTCAACCGCAATTCCATGTTCGTGTTCGTCAACGGGCGGCTGATCCGCGACCGCCTGATCCAGCACGCGTTGACCGAGGCCTATCGCAACATCCTCCCGCCTACGGTCTTCCCGGTGGTGCTGCTCTTCCTGGAGCTGCCGCCGGCTGAGGTGGATGTGAACGTCCACCCGTCGAAGACCGAGGTGCGCTTCCGCCAACAGACGTTGATGCATGATTTCGTGCGCGACTCGGTACGCGCCGCGCTGATGAAAGCCCGGCCAGTGCCGCAGTTCACGCGTGAGATCGCGGCGCAGCCCACGGCTAGCCCCGGACTGACGCCGCTGCGGCCGCATTCGGCGGCGCTGGCGGCGCAGGCTGCAGCCATGTCGCCGCTGGCCCAGGATTTCGAGCTGCAGCCGCCGGCGATGCCCCTGGTCAGCGACCGGCTGCAGTTTTCAGAAGGTATCGAGGTGCGGGCCAACGCGGCCCTCCCGCTGGCAGCGGTGGCGCAAGTCCCGCTGCGCGCCGACGGTGCTTGCGGGGGCGCGATCGCGATGCCGCCGGAAGACGGCAACGCACCATCGCTTTCTTCGCTGGTGCCGGTGGGCCAGTTGCGCGATTCTTTCATTCTGGCGGTGAACGGCGACGGGCTGTGGATCATTGATCAGCATGTGGCGCACGAGCGCGTGCTGTTCGAGAAGGTGTTGCGGCAGCGCGCGGCCGAGGGCGTAGAGAGCCAGCGGCTGCTGATGCCTCTGATCACCGAGCTGACGCCGGGGCAGCAGGCGGTGTTCAGCGAGATTGCCGATGAGCTGCGGCGCAACGGTTTTGAGGTCGAGCCCTTCGGCTCGCGCACCATCGCGGTGAAGACCGCGCCGGCAGGCGTCGACGCCTCCGAGGTCGAGCGCATGCTGCATGAGCTGCTGGAGCAGGTGGAGCGCGAGGAGCAGGCCACCAACCTGGAGCAGGTGCGCAGGAGGATCGCAGCCTCCATCGCGTGTCACGCGGCCATCAAGGTCAATATGCCGCTGGAGCGGGAGAAGATGCAGTGGCTGCTGCGGGAGCTGGCCAAGACCGAATGCCCAATGGCTTGCCCGCACGGAAGGCCGGTGCTGCTGCGCTATTCGTTGCGTGAGATCCAGAAGGCGTTCAAGCGGATTTGAACGGCGGCCGAGTAAGCTGAATGACGGAACAGGAACTGCGGCAGCGGAGAAGAGAGAAGTGGCGGCTGGATGGGAACCCGGTGCGCACGCTGGAAGACGCGCGTGCGTTCATTGAATCAGTCGGGTTTTGTCTGATGTATCCGCTGCCGGCGGCAGGGGCCAAAGGTCTACGGCTTATCGTGCCGACATTTGTCGGGGCCTATGTGGGCGACGCCGAGAAGCTGCCCACCTGGCAGCACGCTTTCCGCGATCCGCGGGCGCAGGAGGCAACGGAATTGATGGTGCGCCTGCTGCGCGACCGCAGCACGTATGAGGCGCCGCTGTTTGGCGAGACTACCTTGCTGGTGGCGGCCACAGTCTTTAGTTATTTTTACGCGCTTGTAGGGGACCGCACTACCAAGCACGACCGCAGCGACCGCAGCCTGTCGCCACTGGCGCATGACGTGCTGGACGCGGTGCAGAGGGAAAAAGGTCCGGTATCGAAGCCGACGCTGCGGGAAGTGCTGGGCGGTGAGCCGTCGAGCGCAGCGCTGGACCGTGCGCTGGGTGAGCTGTGGTCGCGCCTGCGGATCACGCGCGTGGACTACAACCCGCGAGAGGGCGCGTTTTGGGACCTGCTGTACCGCTGGTCGCCGGAGGCGGTAAACGAGGGCATGCACCTGTCCACGGCCGAGGCGCTTTCCGCGTTGATCTCGAAGTATCTGGATTGCGCGGTGGCTGCCGAAGCCAAAGAGGTGGAAGACTTCTTTTCCAGCCTGGTACCACGCTCGAAAGTCAAGGAGAGCGTGAATGCGCTGCTGGCGTCGCGGGAGGTGAGCTTCGTCAACGTGGGCCACCGCGCGCTGTTGCAGGTGACGCCGGCACGGACGGCGGCGCGGCCACGAAGACGGGCATAGTCTCTACTGCACGTCCCGGGCTGCGCTCGGGGTGACAGCTCCTGAAAATATGCGCAAGGACTCGCCGCGCAAACTGGTGATTGCGATTGACGGCCCGGCAGGGGCAGGGAAGAGCACGCTGGCGTCGCGGCTGGCGCGCAAGCTGGGCTACATCAACATCGAGACCGGGGCAATGTACCGCGCGCTGGCGCTGAAGGCGATTGAATCCGGAGTCTCGCTCGATGATGAGGAGGCGTTGGTCAGGCTGGCGGAGCGGTCGCAGATCGAGCTGGAACCGGTAGTGGACGGCAACCGCGTGCGGCTCGACGGCCGCGACGTGTCGGAGCGGGTGAGGGAACAGGACGTCACGGATGCCGCCTCGCGAGTCTCAATCCATCCCCAGGTGCGCGCTTGGATGGTGGCGCGGCAGCGGGAGATGGGCGTCGCCGGCGGCGTAGTGATGGAAGGCCGCGACATCGGCACCAAGGTCTTCCCCGACGCGGACGTCAAAATTTTCCTGGACGCCGCTCCCGAAGTGCGTGGCGGGCGTAGGTTCCTCCAAGCGCCGGAGGCGAGCGTGCCGAGGCAGTCGGCGGAGGTGATTGCCGAACTGCGGCAGCGAGACCAGCGGGACCGTACCCGCGCGGCGTCACCGCTGGTACCTGCGCAAGATGCCGTAATCATTGACTCAACCAACCTAAACATCGAGCAAGTCGTCGAGCGGGCGGAGAGCATTCTCGCGGAGAAGCAGAAGGCGCCGGGCCCGAGAAAATGAGGGCGGCAGGATGCCGCCGCCAAAGCACACGGACAAACACGGATCGATCCGTGAAGATCGGTGCAAATCCGTGGTGTCTGTGCTATCCCGCTTTGCGGATTTCGATGTCGCCGTGCTCGGTCTTGAGGCGCACCTGGGCGCCGCCAGAGCCCACGGCGCCAGTGGCGCGTGATTCGCGTTGCCCTTCCTCGATTTTCACCTGCGGAAAGTCAGACTCGATATCGCCGCGCAGGGTGCGTGCGTCCAGTTGGAAACTGGCATCAGGAGGCAGGATGAGCTGGATGCGGCCGTTGTCGTTGTCAATCTCAATGTTGCTCAGGGGCAGCTTGCCGGCGCGGATATCGATTTCCGCGTTGCGGTCCTGCACCCGCACTTCGCCGCTGATGTCCTCGATGTGAATGTCCTTGGAGCGGGTGGCGATGCGGAAGGGCCCGGTCAGGGACTTGGCACGTAGTTCGCCGCTTGCCATGATCAAGTCGCCGTCCAGCCGGGCCAACTGCATGTCGGTGCGCGACGATTGAAAGCTGACGCCCTTGGCAATCGCGGACAGCCGGATGGAGTCGAAGCTGCCGCTCAGGCGCACGGCCCCGCCGATTTTCGACAAGCTGGCCTCGTCCACGTTTTCCTCCACGCTGACGTTGCCGCTGACGTTCTCAGCCCGGATGGAGCCGCCGCGCAGGTTGGCCTCGACATTGCCCTGGATGTTCATCAACTCGGCGTCTTTGCGCGTGGTGCGGAGCCGAACGTCGCCGATACGGTCACGCACAATGACTTTGCCGCGCGCAGTGGCCACATCGACCGCCGCCTGTTTGGGTAGGTAGATCTCCAGATCGGTGTTGACCCGGGCCCCGCCGCCGCCACTCGAGGTATTGGCGTTCAGAGTAATGATCTTGTCGGTGGCAGTGACGGTGGGATGGGTGGCGTTATGAACTTCGTTGGCCTGGTCCTGGGAAGTAGCCAGGATGCGCTTACGGACCACGACCTTGATCTTCTCCTGATCCCATGGCAACACCATTACATCGCCGCGATCAGAAATGATGCGCAGGCTGGAGCCGGCGGGGAAGGGGTGCTCCAGCTCCTCGGTGAAGTTGTAGGGCGTACCGAAGAAGATGCCTTCGAAATCGTTGTCTATGTCGATGTGGCTACCCACCGCCTTCCAGTTCACGCGTGCCGCCTGGGTAGCGATCATGCCGCACATGATGATGAACAATAGGAAGACCACCCCGCCAAAGCCGATGCCGGAAGCCTGGTAGCCTTCGCGGCGGGCGTGGACATATTCAAGTAGCTTGACCAAGCCCCACAGGATGAGCAACAGGGGCCAGTACCTGGCGAACATCAGGCCGATATGGTGCCAGTTGACGATGCCAAGGTTACCCAGCAAGAAGATGACGCCGATGGTGATGAGGACCACGGGTCCGGCCAGGGAGCGACGGCGTCTAAGTGGGCGGGGCGGAGGAACTGCCGGGGGCGGCGTGTCCGGAGGAATGGTGGTAGTCCCGTTAGGCATTGCGCACCTGCTGATCGTCGGATTGGGGCGGCGGCTGTGCCAGCGCCTCACCAGGGTTTACGTGTCCGGTGGCGGGAGTGTTCCACTGCAGTACCTTGACGAGTCCGATCACGATCAAGAGCAGCGGCCAGCTCTCATGGAAATCAAAGCGTGTGAATTCGTCGAGGAGGAAGAGCACGCCCAAAGTTACCAACACCGCCGGTCCCATAAAGCGCGAAGAGCGGCAGCGCAGACAGGAGCAAGCGCGATTGTGCACGTACTCCATAGCTACGCTTTCCCCGTGCGGCGCATAAACAGCCACACGCCGATGGCGATCAGAATAAGTGGCCACAGCTTGCCCATTGCGTGAAAGGGGAACCAACCGGCATTGCGCAAGAGGAAAAGGACGCCGATACCTATGAGGATGATGGCGCCGAGTGGGACCTTGGAGACATCTACGGTTTCACTTGCACCGAAGGCCCTGCCCAAGCCGAACGGGTCAGGGGGAGGCTGGCCCAATTGCAGTGCCTTGGCCGATCGGTAGGCGTCGATGATCTGATAGAAGTAGAAGAAGCCGAGAGCGATGCCGAAGAGTGGAACAAACGGTCCTGCCAGGCCACTGCTGATGGAAACTACCAGGAAAACGAAGATCAGCATGTGCGCCAAGCCTTTGGAGTACTGGCCAGCGTACACCGCGCCGGCGCCGAACGGCAGGAAGATGGCCAGGATGACGGCCAAAGCGGGGTTGGGTGCCGTCGGTACCACCGCCGCTGCTGTCCCGGTGGCGGTCGGCGGCACGGCAGGCAAAGTGCCCTGCACCCGGGCCGCCAGACAGTCCTCGCAATAGATCACGCCGCGCACGTCGCGCTTGCACTCCGCGCACAGGGCCCTGCCGCAGGTCCGGCAGTAGGCGGCAGCAGGGACATCTGGGTGGACGGCGCAGTTCATGAAGTTCTCCGGTTCAACATCAAAGTGTGCTCCTTGAGCGGATGGGCATAGCGGCGCGCCAGGACGCGACTGGACTCTTCGCGGCTGTAGTTCTCGTAGCGGCGATCAGGGGAGCCGCTGGTGTCGTCTTTACGCTGGCGGTCGCGAGATTTATCAGGCTGCTCCTGCTCCGACTGGGCGGCATTCTTCAGCTCGCGCACCTGGGCCTCGAATTTCTGGAAGAAGCGAACGTTGTCATAGAAGCGCATCACCCGAGCAGTGGTCTGATGATACCCGCGAAACAGGTCGTTCTGGATGGCGCTGGGGCGCAGGTCGAGGCGGCGGAGGTCACGGAAATCCACGCCAACGGCGCTCAACAGCAGTGAGATGGAAAAGAATGCCATGGCAAAGGTCAAAGCAACACGGGGCTGGCGAATGGTGGCGTACACGGAGGCCACGACGGGAGCCAGCCAGCCGCCCGCCTTCTCGCGCCAAGGCCGCAGGATGGCGATCCTCTCCTCGGCCTCGTGGGCGCCGCTGGTGGCGATCAGGATATTGCGCATTAGGTTGCGCGGCGGTTCCACCTCTTCCAGCGACTTGAGCCAGCGCAGCCCGGCTTGGGCAGCGGTGAACATAGGGCCGCAGGTGGCACAGGCCCCAGCATGCGCCCGCAGGCTCTCCATGACCGACTGGCTGATCGCAGCATCAATGGCGTCGGCCAGCACTGCTTCAAACTCGGCGCAGCGCATGGGGTTGTGGGTCTTGCCGTTCATCACGTCACCTGCCCATAGGTACGCGAAAGCAGGCGCGCAAGTTCCGTGCGCCCGCGATTAATGCGGGACTTGACCGTCCCCTCCGGGACCCTCAGGACCTGCGCAATTTCCTTGTAGTCCATGTCCTGCAGGTCACGCAAGATGACTGCCTCTCGCAGCTCCGGGGACAGCTTCTGCAGGGCCTGGTGCACCAGACGCTGGGTCTCCTGGCTGCGTACCTGGGCTTCGGCGCTGGGCGCGCTGTCCTGCAGGTGCTCGCCCAGCGTGGGCGCCGATTCCTCGCCAGGCGGGGTGGCTTCAAGCGAGTCGGTGAGGCGGTCATGTTTGCGCCTGCGGAAATGGTCTACGAGAAGGTTGCGGGTGACGGTAGTAACCCAGGTCATGAATGCGCCCCGGGAACCATCGTAGGTGTTCAGCGTGCGGTACATCTTGATGAAGACCTCTTGGGTGAGGTCTTCGGCATCCTCAGCGGAACCCGCGAAGCGATAACAGATGTTGTAGATCCGCCGGTGGTAGGCGTGCACAATCTCTTCCCACGCCGAGGCGTCGCCGGCAACACAGCGTTGCACCAGTGAGGCTACGGCTTGGGTGTCTTCCAACCGGCACTCCTCGGACTCGCAGGCCCAGATGCCGCAATAAGATACGCAGACAGGCGGCGAAAGGTTCTAAGACGTTCTACGAGAGCGGCTTAGGATTCTAGCAGAGCGGTTGCAGGCAACACCCGCCAGAGCCGCACAGGTAGTGGTCATCGAGCGCAGGTGGATGAAATAGTCGGATTGGCGGCTATTCCGACGTGAAGTAATCCACGGTCACCGGACTTTCGAAAAGGGAATAGTCGCGGGTGACGACGGTGATGCCGCTATCGGTAACGAAGTAGCGTTCCTTGTCGGCCTCGGGATCGAAGCCGATGACCGTACCTTCGGGGATGTGGACGTCGCGGTCGATAATGGCGCGGCGGACGCGGCAGTGCCGGCCAACGTTGACGTGAGAGAAAAGTATGCTGGAGTCCACGTCGGCGAAGGAATTCACGCGCACGTCAGGAGAAAGTACGCTGTTGCGCACAATGCCGCCGGAAACGATGCAGCCGGCGGAGACCACCGAGTCGATGGCCGCGCCCATGCGGGTAGGATCGCCGAAGACAAACTTGGCCGGCGGGTACTGGCGCTGGTGGGTGCGGATGGGCCAGGCCTTGTCGTAGAGGTTGAAGACGGGCGACACCGATACCAGATCCAGGTTGGCCTCATAGTAGGCCTCGATGGTTCCGACGTCGCGCCAGTACTGCGCCTCCGTTCGGTTCTCATCGATGAAGTTGAAAGAGTAGACGCGGTACTCCTCCACGATCCTGGGCAGGACGTCGTGGCCGAAGTCGTGGGAGGAGTTGGGGTCCTCGGCATCTTTGAGCAGCACGGGGATGAGGACGTCGGTATTGAAGAGGTAGACGCCCATTGAAGCCGAGACCATGCGAGGGTTGTAAGGGGAGCGGATGTCGGTTTTCTCCGGCTTCTCCACAAAGCCGACGATGCGGCCCTGGCGGTCAATGTCCACTATCCCAAAGCGCTGGGTCTCGTTGGGATCAACCAGGATGGTAGCCAAGGTGACGTCGGCGCCGGCGTCGCGGTGCTGGTCGAGCATCAGCCCATAATTCATCTTGTAGATGTGGTCACCGGAGAGGATGAGCACGTGCTTGGGCTGCTCGCTGCCGATGGAGTAAATGTTCTGGTAAACCGCATCGGCGGTCCCCAGATACCAGTTCTCGCTGACCCGCTTCATGGGGGGCAGGATTTCGACGAATTCGCCCAGTTCGCGCGAGACCACGTTCCACCCTTCGCGGATATGGCGGTTCAGTGACAGTGCCTTGTATTGGGTGAGGATGTAAACGCGGCGCAGGTCGGAGTTGATGCAGTTGGACAGGGTGACGTCAATGATGCGGTAGTTGCCGCCAAAGGTCACCGCGGGCTTGGCGCGGTCGCGGGTCAAGGGATACAGGCGCTCACCGGCGCCCCCCGCCAACAGCACTACCAGCGTGTCTTTCATTGCTTGTCCCGCTCAGGCACTCCCCCGCGTGGCGCGGCGGAAGGTCTCAATCTCACGATATTACACCAGAGGTAAGCAGCAGGTAGGCAGCAGAAAGCGAGAGCCAGTAGTCGCGAGTCAGGAGTTAGTGGGCGAATTAAGCACTGATTATTGACGCTCGTCGACGCTGATGCGCAGCGACTTGAGGAACTTCAGGTCCTGGGCGTTGACCTTGAACTCGGGATCGCCCTTGTGCACGGAGACGGTCGGGCGGATGGGTTCCTCGTCTTCGCGGCGATTGAAACCAATGGTGGCCTCAAGTACCAGGAAGACATCGTAGCCGCCGTCCTTGATCTTGGAGATGACCTCGGCGATTTGCTCGGATTCAGACAGCGACTCGTTGATGGCCTCGCCCAGTTCTTTCATTAACTGCTTGAGACGGTCGTTCACGGTTCCCCCCTGAGCTGCCTTGCCGCGGAAGCGAGGCGCCAGCCCCTTCCTTAAGATTGGATGCGACAAGACGCGCCCGCGTTTCGCGCATGCGGCGAGAGCTGCCGCAACGACAAACTGTTAGAATTCCGCTCGTGGCGCCCATTTCGAGCACCCGGGGCTGGGGCTTGTGGGCCACGGCGGCGGCCCAGGTGGCCGGCAGCATGGCCCGGCGAAGCCGTTACTGGAGAGTAGCCGTCGCGGGCGCGCAGGCGCTGGCCGGTTCCCTGGGGCGCGTGCTTCACCTGTTATGGCTCGAGATCACGGGGCTGATGTTCCTGGTATTCGCCGTAGTCGGTGGACTGGCTGCGCATCGCGCGTATCAGGAGTACGCCACCGGGAAGGTCGGTTCCGGCCGGCTGGTGGCCGCGCTATGCTTTAGCGTCGTCTTCGCCTGGTTTGGCGTGAGCTCGTTTTGGCGAGCGAGGCGCAAGTAGGGAACGATGCCGGATCGAAAGACTGCTACTCCCCCTGCCGTCGAGAAGCCTGTTCAAACTGCCTCGAAGATCGAGGTGCGACCCCTGTATACCCCCGCCGACCTCGAGGACTGGAACTACGACCACGATGTCGGCTATCCCGGCGACTATCCCTACACGCGTGGAGTGCAGCCCACGATGTATCGCGGACGGCTGTGGACCATGCGGCAGTACGCCGGCATGGGCGATGCCGAGGAGTCCAACCGCCGCTACAAGTATTTGCTCTCCCACGGAACAACTGGGCTGTCGGTCGCCTTCGACCTCCCCACGCAGATCGGCATGGACTCTGACCATCCCATGGCGCTGGGCGAAGTGGGCAAGGTGGGCGTTGCCATCGACTCCATCGAGGACATGGAGCGGCTGTTCGAGGGCATCCGCCTGGATAAGATCTCAACCTCGATGACCATTAACGCCACCGCGTCCATCCTGCTGGCGCTGTACATCGCGGTGGCTAAGCGACAGGGCTCGGACGTTCGCAAGATCTCCGGTACCGTTCAGAACGACATCCTGAAGGAGTACATCGCGCGGGGGACATACATTTATCCCATTTCGCAGGCGATGCGGATTGTGACCGACCTGTTCGCCTATGCCAATCACCACGTGCCGGAGTGGAACACCATCTCCATTTCCGGCTACCACATGCGCGAGGCTGGGTGCACGGCGGTGCAGGAAGTCGCATTCACCCTGGGCAATGGCATCGCCTATGTCGAGGCGGCAATTGCAGCCGGGCTGGACGTGGACACCTTCGCCCCGCGGCTCTCCTTCTTCTTTGCGTGCCACTCCAACTTCCTGGAAGAGGTCGCCAAGTTCCGGGCGGCGCGTCGCATGTGGGCGCGCATCATGAAAGAGCGCTTCCGGGCGCAGAATCCGAAGTCGCTCATGCTGCGTTTCCACACCCAGACCGGCGGCGTGACGCTGACGGCGCAGCAGCCGGAGATCAACATCGTGCGTACGGCATTGCAGGCGCTGGCCGCGGTGCTGGGCGGCACCCAGTCGCTGCATACCAATTCTTACGACGAGGCGCTGGCGCTGCCCACAGAAGAAGCTGCACGCATTGCGCTCAGGACGCAGCAGATCATTGCGTATGAATCTGGAGTGGCTAACACAGTCGATCCGCTCGCAGGGTCGTACTTCATCGAGTCGCTGACCAACGAGATCGAGAAGAGCGCCAGCGGGTACTTGGAGAAGGTTGACGCGCTGGGCGGCATGCTGAAGGCCATCGAGCGCGGCTATGTGCAGCAGGAGATCCAGAATTCAGCCTACGACTTTCAGCAGGCGGTGGACCGTCTGGAGCAGGTGGTGGTGGGCGTGAACCGGTTCGAGACCGAGGGGCAGAAACCGGTGCCCATCCAGCGGATCGACGAATCGCTGGAGCGGAAGCAGGTGGAGCGACTGCGTGCTTTGCGGGCGCGGCGCGACCAGCAGAAATGGAAGGCGACTCTGCAGGGAGTCGAGGATGCAGCGCGCTCGGGCGACAACCTTATGCCCCTGATCATCAACGCAGTCGAGAGCTACTGCACAGTTGGAGAGATATCGGACGCAATGCGGCGGGTATTTGGCGAGTACAGAGAGACGGTGGTGATCTAATCCAGGGAACGCATGATCGGCCGCGACGCGGACTTCCGCGCCACTTCTTTGAAACCAGCTTTCTTGAATGCGGAAACAAGTCCCGTCCAGGCAAACGCATCCGGCATGCGGCCTTTCTTCGGCTGCATCGGGTAGCCTTCGACGACTTGGCCCTGCGACGGCGGGCAAAGGTAACGGCAGCCTTGAGGAGCTTCACTGAAATACCGGAGCCGCGGAACGGGCGAGCGATGAAGAGACACGTCACTGACCAGACTGGTTGGTCGTCGATGCGTTTCAGAGTGCGCGAGCGCTCGAGAACGGGATACTGCTCGCGCGGAGCGATGGCACACCAGCCGACCGGCTGCCCGTCGGCGTAGGCGAGGATGCCGGGTTCGGCGCCGGAGCGGACGATCTTGCGGAAAGCTTTCTTGTTGCCCTCGCCTTTGTTTTTCTCCCATTCGGAACGGCGCAGGCGCCACCACATGCACCAGCATCCGGCACAGGCACCGCGTGCGCCGAAGAGGCGTTCGAGGTCGGGCCAGCGGTCAGGGGTGAGCGGGTGGAATTCCAGGTGCGGCACGCTCATCCCGCCTGGCGCATGGCTTGGCGGGCGTAATCCCAGACGGTAGTGAGCTGTACGGGGAAATCCTTCAAGGTTTTCTTCATGTCGATGGCGTCGCCCATGGCGTACATCAGCATGAGGGCGGCGAAGGTCTTCTGCATGGGATCGGTGGCGGAGATGTATTGCTGGCGCAACGCCTCCTCGGAAACATGCTCCACCTGGAACTTGCGACCGGTCATGTCTTCAAAAGCCTTGACCACCTGCAGGGGCGTCAGCGGGTCCGGTCCGCCGACCTCGATCACGGCGTTGCGCGCTTTGGGATTGGTGAGCGCGCTGACGGCAAACGCGGCGACGTCGCGGTAAGAGACCCAACTGATGGGATTTTGCCCCGCACCGTAAATGCGGGCGCGGCCGGCGGCGGGATCGAAGCCAAGCGCCGGCGTCAGCCACACTTCCATGAACAAGCTGGCCTTCAGGATGGTGTAGTTCAGGGCACTATCGCGGAGGTGGCGTTCGACGGCCAGCTTTGCCGACTGCAAGGGGAAGTCCAGTTTGGGGTTCTCGCGGAACGAGATGTAAACGAACTGCCGCACGCCGCTGGCTTTGGCAGCGGCGACCAGGTTGATCTGGCCTGCGCGGTCGACCGAGTCGATGCTGTCGCCGGGCTGGCGCGACAGGGTGGCGGAAGCGGTGGAGACCACGGACATAGCTCCCTGGCAGGCCACGTCGAGGGAAGCGCGGTCCTTCAGGTCACCTTCGATCAGTTCCACGCCTTCGTTGCGCAGGGCGTCCAGCTTGCGGGGATCGGAAGTGGGCCGGACCAGAGCGCGCACACGCTTGCCCGCGGCTGCCAGACGGCGCGCGATCTCGCCGCCGAGCAGGCCGGTAGCTCCCACCACGAGATTCATCGCTTGCTCCCCCGCTAGCTTGGCCTAATCCTGGATTCAGTTTTGCGCCCGCAGGTCGCAGGCTTCGCGGCAGTCGCCGCAATAGTACAGGCCGTCGGAACAGAGCCGCACATTGTACTGGCTCTGGCACAGGTTGCAGTACTTATCGCATAGACACTTGTCTTCTTCCCGGTCGCACTGGGTGCAGAGATATCGGGTCTCTGGCATAGGCGCACTGTAGCGCGAATCGCGGCCCGAGGAAAGAGTATGCCTGGGGAGCCTTTCTATGGGGGCGATGGCGCTCCCGGCGTGTTGACCGTCCCCCATGCGCATGTTAAGGTACAGCGTTCCAAAAGACCCCGCCCGGCCAAGAAAAGACAGGAGTTCCCCGGTGTCTGTATCGGCAGAGGCGACCACCCCCGCTCTCCGCAGGACGGCATTAAATCCAATCCATCGCCAGATGGGTGCCAAGATGGTGGACTTCAACGGGTGGGACATGCCGGTGGAGTATCCCACCTTCGGCGGCATCGTGGCCGAGCACCTGGCAGTGCGCACGGGCGTGGGGGTGTTCGACGTCAGCCACATGGGGGATATCCGCTTCAAAGGGCCGAGGGCGCTCGATGCCGTCCAACACCTCACCATGAACGATAGCTCGAAGCTGGTCGATGGGCAGGCGCATTACTCCGCCATGCTCTACCCGCAGGGCACGTTCGTGGACGATCTGATCGTGCACAAGATCGGCGACAATCACTACTTCTTTGTGATCAACGCCGGCACGCGGGAGAAGGACTGGGACTGGGTGCGCCAGAACGTGAAGGGCTTCGACTGCGATGCCAGAGACGTCGGCAATGACTACACCCAGTTGGCGATCCAAGGGCCGAAAGCCATCAACCTGCTGCAAAAGCTGACCGACGTTGACCTGTCGCAGATCAAGAACTACTGGTTCACCTTCGGCAAGGTATGCGGGCTGGACAACGTGATGATCGCGCGCACCGGCTACACCGGCGAAGACGGTTTCGAGATCTACATTCCCGCCGATCCGCAGGTCAGCGCGCGCGTCTGGCAACAGGTGATGGATGCAGGCAAGGAATATGGCATCGTGCCCTGCGGCCTGGGTGCGCGCAACACTCTGCGCCTTGAGGCCAGGATGGCGCTCTACGGGCACGAGATCTCGGAGGAGATCACGGTTTGGGAAGCCGGATTGGAGCGCTGGTGCAAGCTGGAGAAACCCGAGTTTATCGGCAGGGAGGCCCTGGAGAAGCAAAAGCAACAAGGCATTAAGCGCACCCTGGTGGGCCTGGAGATGGTGGAGCGCGGCATTGCTCGCGACGGCTACAAAATCGTGGACGATGCCGGCAAAGAGATCGGGTACGTCACCAGCGGTTCCTACGCGCCGTACCTGAAGAAGAACATCGCGCTGGCCTACGTGCCGCCGGACAAGTCGGCGGTGGGAACCGTCCACAACGTGGAGATCCGGGGACAGAAGGTCAAGGCCCAGGTGGTGCCAACCCCGTTCTACAAGCGGCCGAAGAAAACCTCCTGATCGAAGAGAGAGGCGATGAACTATCCGAGTGACCTGAAGTACACCAAAGAAGATGAGTGGCTGAAGACCGAGGGCGAAACGGGCATCGTGGGCATCACCGACTATGCGCAGAATGCGCGGGGCGACATCGTGTTCGTGGAGCTGCCCAAGGTGGGCACCGAGGTGGTCGCGGGCAAGCCCTTCGGCACGGTGGAGTCGGTGAAGGCGGTCTCGGAGCTGTTCGCCCCTGTGTCCGGCACGGTGACGGCGGTCAACGATGAATTGGCCACCGCGCCGGAGAATGTCAACAAAGACCCCTACGCGGCGTGGATGATCAAAGTCAAACTGAAGGACTCCGGCGAAGCCGGCAAGCTGATGTCCTCCGCCGACTACTCCAAATACGCCGCTGAGCGAGGCTAGGCCATGCGCTACCTTCCCAAGTCACCTTCTGACCGCGAGGTCATGCTGCGGGAAATTGGAGCCAAGTCGATCGACGACTTGTTCGCGCCCATCCCCGCGGAGTTCCGCATCAAGAACGACCTCAACGTGCCCCGAGCACTAGCCGAGTCCGAGATCGTGGACTACTTCCGGCAGCGCTCTAGCGACAACGCGGCGGGATACACCCTGTTCCTGGGCGCGGGGGCGTATCAGCATTACCGTCCCGTGGTCATCGACACCCTGATCTCGCGCGGCGAATTCTTCACCGCCTACACGCCGTACCAGCCGGAATTGGCGCAGGGGACGCTGCAGGCCATCTTCGAGTTCCAGAGCATGATCTGCGAGCTGACCGGCATGGAAGTGGCCAACGCTTCCATGTACGACGGCTCCACTGCGGTGCCGGAGGCGGCGATGATG
>DASYTX010000336.1:0-8432 GCA_036001865.1 Terriglobales bacterium | reverse complement strand
TACCGCGTGGTAAAGGAGGCGCTGGGCGGCACGCTGGCGAAGGTCAGCGTCTCCGCTTTGATGTTCGACTACATCCTCACCGGCCCGATCTCTGGAGTGTCCGCCGGCCACTATATCGCCGGACTGATCAACGAACTGCTGGCCACGGCCAACCGCCACGGTTTTGCCCCATTCCGGCTGGAGCTGAATCCCAATGGGGTGGCGATGTTCGCCGCTTGCGCCATGACGCTCTACTACTGGTGGCAGAACATCAAGGGCATCGAGGAATCCAGCGAGAAGGCGCTGCGGGTGATGTATGTGGTCACCGTTATGGTGGTGTTGCTGCTGGCGTGGTCAGGCTTCACGCTGCTGACCGGTGACTACAAGCTCCCGCCTGCACCGGTGCCGTCGAACCTCCACTTCAGCGAGGACGCAGTCGGCTTTCTCGCGGGCACCGATCTTTGGCGGAAGTTTGCGTTGTTGGCCATCCTGATCGCCTTTGGCCACTCGGTACTAGCCATGAGTGGCGAGGAAACCCTGGCCCAGGTCTACCGCGAAATAGCGCATCCCAAACTGAAGAACCTCAAGCGCGCTGCCATCATCATCGGGATTTACAGTTTCTGTTTCACCGGACTGGTTTCTCTGCTGGCGGTAATGATCGTCCCGGATGAGGTCCGCAT
Source organism: Terriglobales bacterium (assembly GCA_036001865.1). Lineage (GTDB taxonomy): Bacteria > Acidobacteriota > Terriglobia > Terriglobales > Acidobacteriaceae > DASYTX01. The sequence continues at coordinate 7,773 of DASYTX010000336.1, read as the reverse complement.
CTCCGTCTATAAGGACAACCTCATCGCCGGCCTGGCAATGTATCTCAACGGGCCGGAGCTGCTGCGGGTATTGTTCCGCGGGTTCGTAGTCGTGGTGGGGTTCCTGATGCTGTCGGGAGCCATCAACACCTCGCTGGTTGGGTCCAACGGCGTAATGAACCGCGTCAGCGAAGACGGGGTGCTCACCGACTGGTTCCGCAGGCCGCACAAGAAGTTTGGAACCAGCTATCGGATCATCAATTTGATCACCGGGCTTCAGTTGTTGACCATCATCGCCAGCCGGGGCGACGTTTACCTGCTGGGCGAGGCCTACGCTTTCGGCGTGATCTGGAGCTTCACCTTCAACGCTGCCTCCATGCTGGCTCTGCGGTACAAGCATCACGGGGCGCGGGGGTGGAAAATGCCGCCGAACCTGCGCATCTTCGGGGTAGAGATCCCGGTGGGGTTAGGCTTCGTGTTCTTCGTGCTGCTGGCGACAGCACTCACCAATCTACTGACCAAAAGCATCGCTACCATTGGCGGCCTCTTGTTCACGGGCGGGTTCTTCCTCGTCTTCCTGGTTTCGGAACGGATCAACAAGCGCAAGTTTGCCCGCAGCGAAGAACAGATGAAGGAGCAGTTTCAGCTCCTGCATCGCGACGCGGTGGAGCGCAGTCACCTCGACGTGCGGCCGGGGAACATCCTGGTGCCGGTGCGAGACTACAACACGCTCACCCATCTGAAGTGGGCCCTGGAGCGTGTGGACACCAACGAGCAGGACGTGGTGGTCATGGAGGCGAGGCTGGTGGGTATGGGGTCGGCTGAGTACGACCTTTCCATGGACCAGATCTTCAGCGAGTACGAACAAACGCTGTTCACGCGCGCTGTATCCGTGGCCGAGAGCGTGGGCAGGAAGATCTCGCTGCTGGTGGTGCCTGCACGTGACATCTGGACGGCCATCGCCCAAACCGCCAACAACCTGGAGTCCACCGCGGTCGTGGCTGGGCTTTCCTCCAAGATGACCCCACAGGAGCAGGCTTTCCACCTGGGGCAGGCCTGGGAGGCCATGCCTGAACCTAAGCGCCAGTTCATCTTCCAAGTAGTCCGCCCCGATGAGCAGGTGGAGACGTTCACCATCGGGCCGCATGCGCCATCCCTGAAGACCGAGGACGTCCACCTCACCCACCGCTTGTGGCTGAACCTCACGCGCATCCCGGGACTGGAGAAACTGCACCACGCCGATATCGTTTCGCTGGCACTCACCCGCTTCGCGCGCGACTATGCCAGCCGCGACCACGATGAGATTGTCCGCGACCTGATCAAGGGTGGAAAGGAGAAGCGTTTCGGCGTCCCTACCCCGCCCGCGCCGCAGGCCAACCCGCCCAAGCCCGAAAAGGAAAAGAAAGAGCCGCCGCTGACGGGGCCGTGAAAACCAGTACTCAGTACTCAGTATTCAGCACGAACTACGAGACTTGATACTTGCTACTCGGACCTAGCTGCGGCGGCGGTAGCGGTTGAACTGATGATCTCCCACCTTGCGGCAGCTCAGCCAGCGCCAGCGGGGCGCGGTTTCCATGGTGAAGCCCGGCGCCATGAAGCTGGTGGGACGGTAGCGCGGCGGATTCTGCTTCTCTGCCTCCGTGGGTTCCTGCTCGGGAGGAACCATGAGGCCAAACTCGACCGGTGAGATGGTGATGAAGCGTTCGTCGATCAGACCTGCGCGGGCCATGTAGCCGTTCAGCGTGGGGCCGCCTTCGCAAAGCAGGTAACGCACCCCCAATTCCTGCCCCAGGGCGGCCACAGCCTGGGGCAAATCCACCAGCTCCGTTTCCCCAGCGACGATGATGCGCACCTGCGGGTGGGTCTTCTTCTCCTGCAGGCGGGCAGCGCCGCGGCGGGTGGTGATGACAACGGCATCGACATGTTCACCGTCGAAGACGCGATAGTCGGACAGATCGAGCGCAGCCGCGCCGGTGACCACAACGTTGATCTCGCGTCCGCGGCCGATGCGCTGGCGCAGACCGCGGAGATGCGCATCCTCCACCCGGTACACCGGACCGCGCCCGCCGAGCAGTGCGGTCTCCTCGACCAGGGTGTTGATTCCCAGGATTACGGCGTCGGCGTGGGCGCGCAATAGTTCCATCAACCAATGGTCCTCGCGCGACTGCGAAATGTGCGAGCCTGCGGAGCATTTGCCCTTCAGCGAGGCGATGCCATCGAGCGACTGCACGAAGTTGGAAAAAATCCAGGGGCCCTCCGGCGGTGGAGGAGGAAACCCCAGCCAGCCATAGGAGCCGTAAGCCGCATCCTCCATCTCGCCAGGCTCGCCGTGGTCGAAGAGGATTTCGAAAGGTCTCATGTTCGCAAGAATCAAGAATAGCGGTTTGGGTGGCGAAGCGCGCCCGACGCGGCGACTTGCACCAGAAACTGTGACACTCCGCTGAGCATCTACTCTGTGTGCCACCGCCATCGAAACAAGTGTATGCCGTGGCGCAAGGGACGGAAGCTCAAGATGGTTCCGGAGAGAGAAGCGACCGGAAAGACGCTTGAGATCTACCGCCAGATCAAGCGGGCGCTCGGCGTCCCTCATGTGAGCGTCATCTTTCAGGTCTACGGCGCCTATCCGCGGTTCCTGGAACTGCACTGGCAGGCCTTTCAGCCGGTGGTAGAGACGCAGGGGTTTTTTGTTCTGGGGGAACGGCTGCGCGCCGACGGCTATACGCGCATGCACAACTACTTCAAAGTGCCGGACCTTCGCACCCGCATGGCCGAAGCGCACTTAAGTCCCGGAGCACGCGAAGAGCTGGCCGACGTGGTCGAACTATTCCATTACGTGAACCCGCTGTTGTTGCTGCTGGTCGCCGCACAGCATCAGGCCTTCGGGAGGCGGATCGGGGAATTGCAAACGGTGCATGCGCCGGAGCATCCAGTGTTCGTGGGAAATCCATTGCTGGTGGAAGAGGAGGCCTCTCCTCCCGAAGTAAAAGAGATTTATGACGATATCCACCGCACGCTGGGATTGCCCATACTCAGCACAACGTACCTGGCCTTGGCGCGCTGGCCTGATTTCCTTGAGACTTATTGGAGCGTGCTCAAGCAGGTGGTCGAGTCACCCGTGTACAACGAGAGTATGCACGGGGTGCGTGAAACCGCATGGGGGCTGGTGCGGGAACTGCCGTATCCGGTGGAGTTGACGGTCTCGCAGCTGAGAGATGCGGACATCGATGATGACGACGTTGCCGCCCTTGTCCGCATCACCGAAACCTTCGTGAACATCATGAGTGGACTGGTGTTGAACGTTTCCCTGGCGAAGATCGGGCTGGAAGGCGGTAACTTGGGCACACTCCAAGCCGCGCCCATAGAGGCAGTGCCGCAGCAGGCAGCCTAGCAAGTTCTCACCCCAACCAGCGGAGCGGCTCATCTCTGAGCCGGCGGCGCAGGAATTCCACCAGTTCCGGCGTGACGCGCTTCGAGGGGCGAGCCCCGAAAACCTCCTTGCCGGCGAGCCAGGGGGGTGAGAACGCTTCCCCTTTTGCCGAGTCGCCGCGCACCATGACAACTGCGGTGGCCAGTTCCAGGAAATCGCGTGCCGATTCCTTCACGTCGGCAACGCGATCGTCTACGACGAGGAGGTACACGTCGGGGCGCAAGAAGCGCATCACGCTGTTTGATTCCAGGATAACGTTCCCAGCCGCCGCCAGGGCGCGGCGAAGCTCGGACAGAGCGGCGGTCAGATGACCTTGGCGGGAGCTTACCAGCAGGGCGCGGCTCGCGCCCGCCTGAAGGAAACGGGCGGTGTCGCTCGCGGCGGATGGGTCGCGCTCCTCCGTGATGGCGAACTCTCGGCCGGAAGTAAGCCCGTGCGCATGATCGGTAATCTTTATCGCCGTCCACTGACGCTCGGGCAGGGCAGCGATCAGTCCACAAATCAGGCTGGTCTTGCCGATCTTGCGCGCCTGGCCACCAACGACTACCACCGCCACATCACTTCTCCTTCTTTGCCAGACGGGCCAGCGCTGCCAGCTCTTTCAGGTAGCCGCGAATGGGCCGCGCCGGCGTGCCCCAGAACACCACGCCCTTGCCGCGGATCACTTTGTTGCTGGGAACCCCGCACTGCGCCCCCAGGATGGCGCCGTCCTTGATGACGACGTGATCGGCGATGCCGACCTGTCCGGCGATGACCACGTTGTCCTCGATGACCGTGCTGCCGGAGACGCCGGTCTGCGCCGCGATAATCACGTTCCTGCCGATGCGCACGTTGTGGGCGATGTGCACCAGGTTGTCGATCTTCGTGCCGGCGCCGATGATGGTGGCGTCCATGGCGCCGCGGTCGATGGTGGAGTTGGCGCCGATCTCGACCTCATCGCCGATCTCCAGGCGGCCGACCTGGGGAAATTTGACGTAGGCGCCGGTCTTTTCATCGCGCACGAAGCCGAAGCCCTCGCTACCCAGCACCGTGCCTGCCTGAACCACCACACGGTCGCCGATGTGGGTATCGCTGTAAATGGCGACGTGGGCCTTCAGGCTGCAGTCCTTGCCGATGGTCACGCGGGGAGCGATGAAGACGCCGACCCCGATGCGGGTGCGGTCGCCGATCACTGTGCCTTCGCCAATGTAGCAACCCGGCTCGACCGAAACCAGCTTGCCCAGTTTTGCCGAGCTGTGCACCACGGAGGTGGAGTGGACACCGGGCTCGCGGCGCCGTGGCGGATGGATGATGGCGGCAGCGCGCACAAACGCCAGGCGCGGCTGCTTGGCAATCAGCAACGGCTTGCCAGACTTAGAGCCGGAGGCGAACTCGCCAGCCACCACGGCGCCGGCCGGCGAGTTCAGTGCCTCGTCCAGACGGGACGCGTCTTCCACAAATACGAGGTCGTCCGGGGTGGCTGATTCCAGGCTGGCGATGCCACCGATCTCACGATCGCCATCGCCCACAAGCTGCGCCTGCGCTGCTTCGGCCAGGGCTTTCAGGGTGTGCTTCATGATAGTTCTCAGCTCTCAGCTCTCGGCAGTTGAATGTTAGTACAAGGGCGGCTGTCCTTCCGGCCGGGTTTTCCAGCGCCGGTGCACCCAAAGCCACTGCTCGGGATAGCGGCGCACATAGCTTTCGATGACCTTGGTGAAGGCAGCGGTGTTGGCCACGACGTCGGCTTCATCATCGCCGGTGCGGACCAACTCCAGCGCGGGATCAGTGCGAATCTTGTAGCGGCGGATCGCCGGATCCCAAATAGCGAACGAGGGGACCACCGCCGCGTCGGTGCGCAGGGCCACGCGCGCCACAACGCTGGCGGTGCAGGCGGGAATGCCGAAGAAATCCACGAACACTCCCTGCTGCGGCGCCATGTTCTGGTCCATTAGGATGCCGACCGCCTCCCCTGAGCGCATGGCCTCCAGCACGCCGCGAGCGAACTCCTGCTTGCGGATGGTGGTGTTGCCGTGCAGGGTACGATAGCGGTCCACCAGGGCATCCAGATAAGGGTTATCCAACGGGCGCACCAGGATGCGCATGGGATGACCGTTGAGCGAATGCACGAAGGAGCTCAGCTCCCAGCCTCCGAAGTGCGCGGTCAGGTAGATGACGCCTTTGCCGCGGGCGCTAGCGCTCTCGTAGTTTTCGAAACCGTCGTAAATGGCCACCTGGCCGACATTCTCGCGCGTGTACCGGGGAAAAAGACAGAATTCGGCGAGTTGCCGGCCCAGGTTGTTGAATACTTGCCGCAGAATGCGTCGCCGCTCCGCTGGCTGCATATTCGGGAAAGCAAGCTCAAGATTGCGCAAGCCCACGCGCCGCAGGCGCGCATGCAGCAAATAGACCAGCCGCGCCAGCAAGATTCCGGCCGACCGCGCCAAGGGACGGGGCAGGACCCCAAGAAAGCGCACCAGCAGCCACACTGGCGCGTACTCGAGTCGGTGACGCATGCAAGGGGAAGCAAGGCACGGTAGCATCGTGGAAAAATTGTTGTCAAACTGTGCCGCGCAACCTTCGCCGCCTGACTGGACTCTTTTCATGGAGCCGCCATCGTCTCATAATGAAAAACTGCCCAAGGCGCGGTGCAGCTCAGTGAAGGAGGGCGCATGAAACGTCTTTCTGCGATGGTTTGCGTGGTTGCGCTGCTGATGCTGGTGGCGTGCAAGGCCAGCGGTCCCGGAACCATCGAGACCGCGGTTACGCAGAAGCTGAAGCAGAAGATCACCATCGGCGGCAAAGACTGGGTGAACCCGACGCCCAACACGCCCGAAGTGATCAAACAGGGAGCAGAACACTTCCAGCACCACTGCCAAATCTGCCACGGGCTCGACGGCCATGCCACCGGTGTACCCTTCGCGCAGAAGATGGACCCGCCGGTCCCAGACCTTGGAGCGAAGGAGATACAGGATTACACCGATGGGCAACTGAAGTGGATAATCGAGAACGGCATCGCGCCCTCCGGCATGCCGGGATGGCAGGGCATCCTGGACGAAGAGGAAATGTGGCAGATGGTGCGCTACATCCGTAATCTGCCACCGAAGGGAAGCCTGGGCCCGCCGGCCGTCTATGCGGAAGGCGAGGAATCACACGAGGGCGCGAAAGGCGAAGCCAAACCTCATACTCACAAGGACAGCAAGCCGCATAAGCACTAGTGGAGAGTGAAAAGTGGAAAGTGTTAAGTGAAAAGTTATTTTGGGTGGCGTGTGGCCAGCAAGAAGCGGTGGACAGCGCCCACCGCTTCTTTCACTTTCCACTTTTCACTTGCTAACGCGGCTTGGTCTCGCCACTAGGCGTGGCGGTGCCTGGGGCACTGCCGAGGATGGCCCCGCCCGCGTGCTTGCTCACGGCTGTCAGGAAGGGACGGGCATCCGCCGGCGGAGTGATCTTACCGGTGAGGATGGTGCGGAAGGGTACCATGCGGCCATAGAAGTTGCGCGTGTCGCTCTTGTCCTGGCGCACGACGGCCCCATTCAGGCTGATACCGGCAAACAATCCGCGCGCGCGCGAGTAAGTGAGAATTTCAGCGCGCATTTTCCAGTCGGTGGCGGCCTCGGCGTGTCGGCCGACCGGGCCCGCGGCGGCGGAGGCATCGGCCCCCACCTTAAATTTGCTGGAGAGCAGGTTGCGCATGCCCTTTTCATTCATGACGAGCATGACCAAATCCACCGCCTCCCCGCCGATCTGCAAGCCGAAGCTGCCTCCACCTATCATGATGAACGCCGGCGCACTCCAACCGGCATCGGTGCGACAGGTAGCTACGCCCTTGCCATAGGCGCCGCCCACCACGAACCCGCCCTTCAGCATCGAGGGTACGATGGCTACGCACTGTGCTGACTCCAGCACCTCCTCGGGGATGCCGCTGTCGGGGGCAGCCATGATCTCTTCCATAACGGTGCCCGCGGACTCCACCCGGCTAACCAGCTTCTCGCGATCGCCCTCTGCCCAAGCAGCGGTTGCCATCAGGGCGCAAATACCAACCAACAGAACCTTTTTCATGCCTACCTGCCTTAGAGAATTTTGCGCTACGGGAATCTCTCCCGGATTAGAAGCCAAAACGGCGCGCAGGGTTATTTGGATTGTAGATTCCGGGGTGGCCGGGTGATAGGGAGAAATAATATGGGGTTGGAATCGCGACCCTCGTTACGACCCCAACCCCCGTCTCCCAGGTTCTGTGGTAGGTGAGCGCAGTATCCCCCCGAATGGCTTCGAGCACAACGTCACCGAAGTACTTTGGCGAGTTGTACCAAGGTAATGGCGTCCCCCCTTTGGGACATTCCTTTTTTAGGAAAGCTTGGGGGAGGCGGCGGCATCCTAGGCGGCTGGGA
>DASYTX010000335.1:0-3431 GCA_036001865.1 Terriglobales bacterium | reverse complement strand
TCCTGCCAGCCGCCGAAGCGCGGCAGACCAAGTCCTTCCTTGAGCGGCCCGATGTCGTCGATCTGCGCTGGCAGCTGCTGGTGCGGCAGGCGCGCAGGCACAACCCGAATTTCTCGTACGAGCGAACCGTTTGAAGAACATGCAATCCCATCCTTCCCCCAAGGTCCTGATGCTGCTGACATCGGACTTCGTCAAGAGCCGCTACGAAGCGCTTCGCTCCCGCGCTCCCGATCTGCACGTGGTCACCGAAATCGAGGGCGAGTCCGACCCCGACGTCTGTGCGCTGTTTGCATTCAAGCTGCCTTTGGGCATGGCCCCTCGGCTTCCTAACCTGCGTCTCGCCGCCTCGGTGGGCGCCGGTGCGGACGGCATCCTCTCCACCCCCGACCTGCCGTTGAACGTGAGGGTGACGCGTGCCGTGGAACCGGGTCTCGGATTCAGCATGGCGCAGTTCGCGAGCCTGCAGATTCTGCGGCACTTCCGCTCGCTGCCTGTGATGGAGCGGCAGCACGCGGCGGGTGAGTGGAAGCGGCTTGCCGTGCCCGACGCAAGCCAGGTGACCGTGGGCATCATGGGACTCGGTTCCATCGGCTCCGTGGTCGCCGAGGTACTGGTTGCGCTCGGATTCAAGGTCATCGCGTGGACGCGAACGTCGGCGCGCCAGGCGCGGGTTCCGGTGTTCGTCGGCGAGCTCCAGAAGGACGAGTTCCTCGCGCAGTCGAACTACCTCGTTTGTCTGCTGCCTTTCACGGAGGAGACGAAGGGCAGCCTGGATGACGCGAGCCTGCGCAAGCTGCCCAAGGGCAGCTTCGTGGTGAACGTGGCGCGTGGCGGCATCCTCGTGGAGGACGATCTGCTGTCCCTCGTCAACGAGGAACACCTCGCAGGAGCAGCGCTCGATGTGTTCGCGTCGGAGCCGCTGCCCACCAACAGCGCCTTCTGGCGCCACGAGCGGATTCTGGTCACCCCCCACATTGCCGCCCAGCCGACAGCCGGCCCTGTCGTGGACCAGTTCTTGGAGAACCTGCAGCGTCTTGCGAAAGGCCAGCCACTGCTCAACGAGGTTGACCGAAGCGTCGGCTACTGACCGACGCACATCACCAACGAATTTCAGGAGACAGAGAAATGAAGATCATCGATAAGTTGCTCGCCTTCGGCGTACTGGCAACGGCAGCCGCCGTCGTGCCGAGCACCTCCTTAGCGGCAGATCCTTACCCTTCGCAGCCCATCAAGCTGATCCTGCCGTTCGCGGCAGGCGGCCAATCCGATGTGATTGCCCGGATGGCCGCGGAGCGCCTGCGGTCAGCGCTGGGGCAACCGATAGTTGTAGAGAACCTGGGAGGTGCCGGCGGCATGATCGCGGCTTCGCGAGTGGCGCGATCGCCCGCGGACGGCTACACCCTCTTTCTCCCGAATGCCAGCACATTGACGATCGCGCCTCACCTGCAGGAGGCCTCCGGCGTCAAGCCTTCGTCCTTCGAGCCCATCGCCACAGTGAGTCAGTTTCCGCTGGTCTTGGTTGTGAACAGCAACTCTCCCTACAAGTCGTTGGCGGAAGTCATCGCAGCTGCTAAGAGCAAGCCCGGCAAGCTCAGTTTCGCCTCGCCGGGCGTCGGCACGACGCCGCACCTTGCGGGCGAGACCTTCAGCCAAGAGGCGGGCCTCTCGATCACGCATGTACCCTATAAGGGCGGTGCTCCTGCCCTCAATGACCTCCTTGCCGGCCAGGTGGACCTCTACTTCGAGGCGCCGGCGACGATTGGCCCGCACATACAGGCGGGGAAGCTGCGTCCGTTGGCTGTCACAGGCAAGAAGCGCATGGCATCGCTTCCCAACGTTCCCACGGTGGCGGAGCAAGGCCTGCCCAAGCTCACTCTTGAAAGCTGGTCTGCCTTCGTTGCGCCCAAGGGCACGCCACCCGCAATCATCGACCGACTGCGCACCGAAATAGAAAAGGTGGTGAAGAGCGAGGAATTCGCGCGCAAGTTGGAGGAGCGAGGCTTCGAATCGCTGTCTAGCAGCCGAGCCGAACTTGGACAAATGATCGATGGCGAGAGCGCCCGATGGGCGCAGTTCATCAAGGAATGGCGCATCACCGCAAATTGACGGCTGCCCTCAGGAACGGCGCTCCGTTTGCGGAGTTGCCGGCGCCGTTCAAGCGACTGCAAGCCATGCTGCTCAAGAAGCCGGGAGGCGATCGAGCGATGGTGGAAATCCTGGCACTGGTGCTGCACTACGACGAGCAAGTGGTTCTGGCTGCCGTTGAGGCGGCACTGGGCGCGCGAATCATTGTCGTCCATGGTGATGTTCACCTGCCAAGACAACTTTTGCAGACCTAAAGAGCCTCCCGGCAGGGGACGCAATAGCACCGGCAGTCTGCGGTGCGGGCCAAGCCGGACCCACCGAGCAGCACCGGGATGCGGCGCAGTTCTACAGCTGTGAGGACAGCGAGCATAGGGTTCTCCTTCGATGAAAAAGGGGAACGCCCAGCCCCGGCGGGGACTGGGGTCCCCGTTCGGGTGTGTCTCTCGCAATCGAGGCGGCTCGGTGCCGGCCTGGAAAGACCGGCATTGGATGAAGGCCCATTCCTTGCGGCGTGGGCCTCGCTAGATGGGCGGCGACCGCGAGGCCACCGTCCATGCGCATGCGTCAGCCCGAAGATCGACAGGAACTCATGACTGCCGAAGCAACCACCCCGGATGATGCCGGGGACTCATGGGCAGGTATCGACTGCGACGCCAGCGAAGCTGAACTTCAGGGCGGCCGGAGCTGCCGATGAAGGCTTGATGGACGCGATGCCACGGGAAGCCGTTCCAGTATGAATGCTCAGAGTCGTCGCGGATGGCCGAAGGTGCCACCACGGGCAGCAATGGCGCAATCTTCTTGTACAGCGCCGCACTGATTTCTTTGTTTCTGATTCGTCCCATCGATCGTCAAACGCATGTCCCGCGCTTGGCGCTGACATGGTTTTGTTAGCCGCTCTAAATCGACCGTGCGCACGTCCGTGGAAAGCCACAGCCATTCCGGGGTATGCACGGTGACCGCCGGATCGAGGATGACGGTGCGCGGGATCGCCTGCGGGCGGCTATAGCTTTCCTTTTTCTGGCGTACGGTCTGCAGCTTGGCTTATAGAAGCCTTCTTCTGTCGTGCCGGTCGCCAGCTTGGCGGCCGCTGTCCGAGCGGTCTCCACCCAGCAATAGGCGAGTACGACGTAGTCCGCGTACATCAGGTAATCCACGGCTGCGGCGCCAATTTCATCCGGATTCCGTATTGCCTTCTTGCCAATCTTCGTCGTGATCTCACCCCCACTCCTTGTTGACCTGACTGAGTGGCTCGGTGAATTCCTTGAGTGCATCATTTTCCGATTGTGCCTTGCAGATTTGGTGCACCAGTTTGGTAACGCCCATCAGCGATTTCCCCTGCGTCGCGA
>DASYTX010000334.1:0-2903 GCA_036001865.1 Terriglobales bacterium | reverse complement strand
CCGAAAGCAATACCCGCAAGCAGGCCGGCGGCCGCTCCAGTACCTAGTCCCTGAACAAGCGCGATTCCATAGCTGAGGAGGAAGAAAAAGCTCGAAAGGCCCGCCCAGAGCGGCTAAGAAGGAGTTGTTCAGTCCACCTTCGTGACGCCAGGGAGGGCCTTTCGAGTGAGCTCAGCAATACAGAAGCGCGAGGCGCGTTGCAAGCAGCGAATGCGGCGGCGGCTGCGTCGGCGCAATTGGCGGGCGCAACGGGAGCCGATGTTTCGCGGGCGCAACTTGCATTACGAGGGCAGCGATCGGATACGGGGACTCGGTGTCGGCGGCATCGGCGCGATGCACTTGCTGGCGCGGCGCACCGGATTGGCGGCGGCGCTCGACGAAAACCTGCGGCTCTTGAAGGTGCACCAGCCCTACCACGAGTCGGACCATGTGCTGAACATCGCCTACAACATCCTGTGCGGTGGGAAGACGCTGGAGGACCTCGAGCATCTGCGCCACGACGAGGTGTACCTGGACGCGCTGGGGGCGAAGGTGATCCCCGATCCGACCACGGCGGGTGACTTCTGCCGGCGCTTCACGGACGCTGATGTCGAGACGCTGCTGAAGGTGATCGACCAGGTGCGGATGAAGGTGTGGCGGCAGCAGCCGGCGGAGTTCTTCGCCGAGGCGATCATCGAGGCGGACGGGACGCTGGCGGAGACGACGGGCGAGTGCAAGGAAGGGATGGGGATCTCCTACAACGGGATATGGGGGTATCACCCGCTGGTGGTGACGCTGGCGAACACCGGGGAGCCGTTGTCGCTGGTGAACCGCAGCGGCAACCGACCGTCGCACGAAGGGGCGGCGGAACGGTTCGACCAGGCGATCGCCCGGTGTCGGGAGGCGGGGTTCCAGAGCATCCTGCTGCGCGGGGACACCGACTTCAGCTCGACGCGACACCTGGATCGGTGGCATGAGGCGGGAGTGCGCTTCGTGTTGGGGATCGACGCGATGCCGAACCTGGTGAAGATCGCGGCGGGCCTTGAGGAGTGCGCCTGGAAGCGGCTCGAGCGGCCGGCGAAATATGAGGTCAAGACCACGCCGCGCGGACGCCGCGAGAACATCAAGGAGCAGATCGTGGTGGAGCGCGGCTACCGGAACGTCCGGCTGGACTCGGAGGAGGTGGCAGAGTTCGAGTACCGGCCGGTGGCGTGCCGACGGGCGTATCGGATGATCGTGGTGCGCAAGAATCTGTCGGTGGAACGCGGCGAGCGGGCCCTGCTCGACGACGTCCGCCACTTCTTCTACCTGACCAATGACCTGGACACCGCGGCCGACGAGCTGGTGTTCTTGGCCAACGAGCGCTGCACCCAGGAGCAGCTGATCGATCAGCTGAAGAACGGGGTGCACGCCATGCGGATGCCGGTGGGGACGCTGGTGAGCAACTGGGCGTACATGGTGATGGCCTCGTTGGCGTGGACGCTCAAGGCGTGGTTCGCCCTGGTGCTGCCGGAGGAAGGGCGCTGGGGCGAGCAGTACCAGGCCGAGAAGCGGGCCGTGCTCAAGATGGAGTTCCGCTCGTTCCAGCAGGCGTTCATCGCGATGCCGTGTCAGATCGTCCGCGCTGGAGGGCGGATCGTGTACCGACTGCTGGCGTGGAATCCGTGGCAGCGAGTCTTCCTGCGCGGCGTCGAGGCGCTGCGGCTGCCGCTGCGCTGCTGACCGGAACGGGTCTGGGAGGTGGAGGGGCGGAAACCGACGGCAACAACCTGGCTCACCAAAAGGAGCGCGAAGGCAGGGCGGATCAATCGGAGCAGCCATCAACGGCGGCATCTCCGCCGGACGGAGATCCGTGTCTCTACGAATCAGGCCGACCGAGCACAACTATCTCTGTGAATCCGCGCTTGTTTAAGGACTAGACAGGCGATGCCAAACAGGTATCCTGACAACTCCAGAGGGTGCACGGTCCTGTTGACGTAGCTCAGCGACACAAACGATGCGCTCCAGATGATGGAGCAGACAAGCGCCAAAGCACTTCCCTTGAGAACATTGCTGATATGTGGGCGATCTTCTGCCTGCAGCACAGGACCTTGAGCGGCCGGTCGCCGCCTTCGAACGTCGCCGATCAGTTTTACTGCATACGCTATGATCATCAACGTATAGCCAATCGGAGCGAGAATGTCGGTAACAGACGTCTCGCGAGTTGAGGCTGATGCGGGACTCGCCGCTGTGAGAGACAGCAACACGGGAGACAAAGGCAAGCGAAGCAGCTTCTTCAGGAGCATGGGCTTGGCCATGTCTGCGCGGAGAACGGGGGAAGCGCAGCGGCGCCGAGAATCAAGGCATGGCGTAACCGCATCAACATACTTCGCCCCCGGAAGCGGGTGCAGAAACGGGCGGGCTTGCGGCTCGGATCACGCTAACTCCAAAATAGCGTGCCGCCGGGGAGACGGTCGCTCTTGGGTATGGCCTGCGGCTACTCGGTGAGCGGCTGGCGTGACTCAGCATCGCCGAGATCGCGGCAATCTAATCCTCGCTGGTGGGGGAATGCAACAGGGTTGTAGGATTCGACTTGCCTCCGGGTCGACCCCTCCGGCATCATTTGCTGCGCCGAGCATGTGGGATCGCCTGAGCCTTACGGCCTCGAGACGGTCAACGGAACCACGTGCTCGGTTTTGCATACGGTCTTGCCAACAGAGCGATGGGGCTCTTTGGCTTTCCCTCTGAGCTGAGCCTACTCATGCTGGTCCAGCACGCACCGCACCTCGTCCGCCAGCTGGGCGGGCACGAAGGGCTTGGGCAGGAATTGAAGGCTCTCCAGGACGCCGTGGTGGTAAAGGTACCCGCGTCTCGGCGCGCCGCACGCGCAATCGCTCGGCCAGTTCCCGGCCGCCCATAAAGGAATACGCTCCTGGGGAAATCGC
>DASYTX010000333.1:0-2218 GCA_036001865.1 Terriglobales bacterium | reverse complement strand
GCGGGTGACCGGACGCGTCGTAAGTTGTGGTGCCCTTGGCGGCGATCCAGCGGTAAGCGCCGTCCGCTCGGTTGACGCGGCACTCCAGGTCAATGGAGTGCTTTGAGGCCAGAGAGCGCGCTATGGCTTTTTCCACTCTGGCTCGGTCCTCAGGATGCACCCTGGCAAGCAGACCGTCCCAGTCCCGGCCCGCCAAATCCAGGGTGGCGTCCTGGCCGACCATCTTGAGGCGCCCGTCAGGATGCTCCCACTCGAAAAGAGAAAATCCCGCAATGGCCTGCGCCAGCCGCATGCGCTCTTCGCCGGAGCGTAGTTGCCGGTCGAGCCCGTCGCGTTCCTTTTCCAACTGTCGGCCGATGCGCTCGCTGCGATCGAGCGAGATGCGCAGGTTCGACTGCTCCGACACCGCTTCGTTGGTGCGAATTTGCAGGCCAGCCAGCGCAGCAGAAGATTCATTCAACCGCTTGCGGCTCAACCCAAGAACCATGATGAGGCCCACGGCCACCGCCGCGTGCGCCACAGCAGTCCACATCGTGGGGCTCGAGAGCGCCAGGGTAGGTTGCGGCGACACGAAGAGGTAGGTTGCCGCCACTTCCCCCAACAGCGTACCCAGAAGCGCCGGCAGGACGCCCGCGTACCATGCCGTGAAGCCTATGGCCACCAACAGGAACGTGTAAGGCTCCCGATCCTGGAGGACAGGATCCAGAAACCAGCGCACAGCCAGGGCCAAGGCCACGGCAAAAAGAGCGGTGGCGTAGCGATGCAGCTCGGAATGCCGAGTCTGGCCGAGCGGAGCGGGAGCGGGGAACAGCGTGGACATGAAGGCGATGCCACGAAGCGGCGAACGTTAAAACATTGTATTCGCAATGCCCCGTCCGTGGAGCAAACAGACGGACAATGCTCGCAATGTACAGCCGTTCCAGCGCCATGGTTACGCGTCACAGCGCTGCATTCCACAGCTTGCATTAGAATGACGGCTCTCGTAGGGGCCCGAGTTGCCCGTGTGCGGGTCTTGTATGTTCAAGAAAATCCTGGTCGCCAACCGTGGGGAGATCGCGGTGCGCATCATGCGCGCCTGCCGCGAGTTGGGCGTCTCTCCGGTCGCGGTCTACTCCGACGTGGACCGCGCCGCCCTGCACGTGCGCAAAGCTGACGAGGCCTACCACATCGGCCCCGCGCCTTCGGCCCAGTCCTACCTGAATATACCTGTCATTATCGCGACGGCTAAGCGCTGCGGCGCCGAGGCCATTCATCCCGGCTACGGCTTCCTCTCCGAGAACCCGCAGTTTGCGCGCGCCTGCCACGAGGCGGGCATCAAGTTCATCGGCCCCGCGCCGGAAGCCATGGAACTGCTGGGTTCGAAGACCCGCGCCCGCCAGGCCATGGAGAAAGCCGGCGTGCCCTTCGTGCCCGGCACCTCGCGTGGCTTGGAGTCGCTCGAGCAGGCGCGTCAGGTGGCCGAGGGGATCGGCTACCCCATCATGCTCAAGGCCGCAGCCGGTGGTGGCGGCAAGGGCATGCGCATGGTACGGTCCGCCGAAGAACTCCCATCGGCGCTCGAGCAGGCCAGGAGCGAAGCGCTGCGCGCATTCAACGACGATGAAGTCTACGTGGAGAAGCTCATCCTCAACCCGCGTCACATCGAAGTGCAAATCCTGGGCGACGAGCACGGCAACCTGATCCACCTTGGCGAGCGCGAGTGCTCGGTGCAGCGCCGCCACCAGAAGGTGCTGGAGGAGGCTCCTTCGCCGCTGGTCGATGCCGAGATGCGCCGCCGCATGGGTGAAACCGCCGTGCGCGTGAGCAAGACCGCCGGTTACACCAACGCTGGCACCGTCGAGTTTCTGGTCGATCAGGACAAGAACTTCTATTTCCTCGAAGTGAACGCGCGCTTGCAGGTGGAACACCCGGTGACCGAATTCGTTACCGGGCTCGATCTTGTCCACCTGCAGATCCGTATCGCCGCGGGAGAGAAGCTGCCCTTTCGACAGGAGGACATCCAGTTCCGCGGGCATGCCATCGAGTGCCGCATCTATGCCGAAGATCCCGATAACAACTACTTCCCCTCCCCGGGCTTGATCGCCAGGCTGCTGCAGCCTTCCGGCCCGGGCATTCGCCGGGACAGCGGCGTTTACGAGGGCTGGACGGTGCCCATCGACTATGACCCGCTGCTGGCCAAGATCATCGGCTACGCCCCTACGCGCCGCGAAGCCATCGC
>DASYTX010000332.1:0-15357 GCA_036001865.1 Terriglobales bacterium | reverse complement strand
TCGATGAAGTCGATGACGATGATGCCGCCCAGGTCGCGTAGGCGGATCTGGCGCACAATCTCCTTGATGGCGTCAATGTTGGTCTTGACGATGGTGTCCTCGAGGCGCGTGGTCTTGCCCACGTATTTGCCGGTGTTAATGTCGATGGCCACCAGCGCCTCGGTCTGATTGATGACAATGTAGCCACCCGACTTCAGCCACACCTTGGACTTCAGCGCCTTGTTGATCTCCTCCTGGATGTTGAAGGTCTCGAACAGCGGCGCGTCTTTGGTGTAGAGCTTGACGCGCTTCACCAGGTTGGGAGCGAAGCGGCTGACGAAGCGCAGCACGCGCTCGTACTCCGGCTCCGAGTCCACCCAGACGGCATTGAAGCTCTGCGTGACCTGGTCGCGCAGGATGCGCTCCACGAGGTTCAGGTCGTGGTAGATGAGCGCGGGCGCTTTGCTGCTCTCGGCGCGGTTCCTGATCTCTGTCCAGAGGTTGAGCAGGAAGCGGATGTCGGCGCGCAGGTCGTCGTCGCTGGTGCCCTCGGCGGCGGTACGTACGATGAAGCCGCCCGTCCCCTGATGCTCGGACAGGATCAGCCGCTTCAGCCGCTGGCGTTCCTCGTCGCTGGAAATCTTGCGCGACACGCCAATGTGATTCACCGTGGGCATGTAGACCAGGAAACGTCCGGGCAGGGCGATGTGGCTGGTGATACGCGCGCCCTTCTTGCCGATGGGCTCCTTGGCGATCTGCACCAGGATCTCCTGGCCTTCGCGGAGCAGGTCAGTGATCTTGGGGGCAGGACCGCGCTGGATGTTGCGGCGCGTGCGCATGCGGCGGCCGCCGCGGCGGCCACGCCCGCGACGAAACTCCTCGGAACGCTCGGCGCGCTGCTGGTATCCCGCAGTCGCGGCGGGGGCGCGCACTTCGGCACGGGCCTCTTCGCCTTGCTGCTCTTGGCCTTCGGCCATGACCTCGGCCTCTGCCTCCTCCAGTCCGTCTCCCTCCTCTTCCTCGCGTTCTTCGCCTTCTCCTTCTGCAAGTTCTTCGACCTCGCCTTCGATGGCGGCGCGCTCGACAGCCACTTCTTCCGTCGCCTCGAGCAGCGCGGCCCCGTTTTCCGGTGAAACCTCGGCTGCGGCAGGCTGATCCCGGTGCAGCGTCTCTTCCACGAGGTCCTCGTATTCAGCGTCCTCGAACTCGTCTCCAAAGGGCGGCAGCTCGCCCTCTTCTTCCTCGATCTCCTCTTCCTCAATCACGCCAGGGCCGGGAGCAAAGGGGCGGCCCGGGTTGGACGCTGCGGAAGGAACGGCGGCGGGTGCGAATTCGGATTGGGTGGTGGCCGCCGGTTGCGGCAGCTCGCTCGGTGAGGCGGGCTGCCGGGATTCCTGTTCAATTTCCCGCTCCAGAGTGACCGCGAAGGGCTCGGTGGAGGCGGCCAGCGAGGCGGCCTCACCCGGCTCGGCGGCGGTGGGTTCGACGGCGTGGGTGGACCGAGGGGCCTGCTCCGCGGGCTGCGCCATACGCTGATACTTGGAGATGGACTCACCGGGCAGGATGATGGGCTGGTAGCCCGGGGGCGGGCCGCCTGCGGGCTCCTGGGGCCGCGCGAACTTGGGCTCGGGGAAATCGCGTCCGCCGCGACGCCGCCGGCCGCGCCAGCGACGCGGCACGTCTCCGTTGCGCGCTCCCTCGGGCGCCGCTTCCTGGCTGCCGCGCCGGGGCAACTGCGCGGCGGGTGGGGCCTCGCCCGCCTCCCGCGCCGTCTCGACGGGCCGTTGCGGCGGGGCGGCTGGTTCACGCTGCGGTTGCTGCGGTTGCAGCGGCGGTTGCGGCTGGGCGCGGGTGGCGTCCTCGTGGGCCTGCGTCACCAGTTGCTCATATTCCTCGCGGTCTTCCTGCTCCTCGAAGAAGTCGGTGACGTAGAGGAAGGCATCGCGTTCCAGGCCGAGATCGACGAAAGCCGACTGCATGCCGGGAAGCACGCGGGTGACGCGTCCCTTGTAGATGGAGCCTGCTAGGGTGTACTCGTTCTCGCGCTCGAAGTAGATTTCTGAGAGTTGGTCGTCCTCGACCACCGCGACCTTGGTCTCGTGCGGGGTGGAGGATACAAAGAGTTCCTTGGACATGCTATCTCCGGGGCCGCTTCATTGCAGAAGCGACGTACACCGGCAGCGGCGAGGGGGGTAGGAGATTGGGCCAAAATGAGCGTGGGCCGGCTGGGTGTGCCTACACGCCCACGGAGTTCGGTTAGGATTCTGCGACGACTCGGAATCTTTGCACCCGTGCAGCCGGCGGAACCTGTGACCACACAACCACTGCCGTTCTGCCCCAGCTTGTCGTCGTGGGGCGGCAGCGGGGGGTCGTTAACCCGTTCCGCGGCGCTGACCTTGGCTTCTTTCCTAATTCCGGCCCCTCTTGTGCGGCCGGCTTGCCCTCTGGTTTCTCGCGAGGGCTGACGAAATCTTGTGCCATGCCGGAAGGCGGGAAAATCCAGCCTTCAGGCTCTGCCGCGGCGCACGCGCCAGCGGCCTTGCAATTCCCCACCGCGCCCGTGGCGGAAGGGATTCTTAGGTTCAGTTCACGAACCGGCGCATGCGGATGTTCATCACGATGCCCAGCGCCAGAAACGTGAAAAGAACCGATGAGCCGCCGTAACTCAACAGCGGCAAAGGAATTCCGGTGACCGGCATGTATCCGACCACCATTCCTATGTTTACCAGGACGTGGAAAGTCAGCACCGCCACCACGCCCATGATCACGAAAGCGCCGGCGCGATCAGGCGCCGTTTGCGCGTTGTGAACCAAACGCATCAACAGCAGCAAGTATAACAGTAGCACCCCAAAGGCACCTACAAATCCATGCTCTTCCGCGAAGGCAGCAAAGATGAAGTCGGTGTGGGGCACGGGGAGAAACAAGCCTTGTGTTTGTGAGCCCTTGGCCGTGCCCTTGCCCCAGATCCCGCCGGAGCCCACGGCGATCAGCGATTGCTGAACTTGGTACCCGGAGCCCTGGGGGTCGGCTTCAGGCTCGCGGAAGCTGATCAGCCGTTCCCGCTGATAGGGTTTCAGCCCAAAATGCCAGACCAGCGGCATGGCCAACGCGACCGCCAGGATCATTACGGAGGCGTGCTTGAGGCGCAGCCCGCCCAGGATCAATGCCATGATCACCACCGGAATGTAGGTCAGGGAAGTGCCCAGGTCGGGCTGCTTGAGCACCAGGAGCATGGGAATGCCGGCAATGAGTCCTGCCTTAACGATGTCCGACACCGAAGCATGCTTGGTCGGCAGGTCGCTGAAATACTTGGCCAAGGCGAGAATGAGCACCACCTTGACCCATTCCGATGGCTGGAAGTGCTGGCCGCCGGGCAACTGAATCCAACGTCGTGCCCCCATGTATTTCCTGCCAAAGAGGGCCACGGCCACCAGCGAGACCACGGAGGCGAGGTAAAGCCAGTGCACCTTCTCGAGCAGGGCGTGATAGTTGATCAGGCTGACCACGAAGAGCACAGCTAACCCGGCGAGAACCCAGTAGACCTGCTTCACATGAACGCCGGCAAATTTGGTGTTCAGGGTAGCGCTGTAGATCTCCATGACGCCAAGGGCGGCGATCATCAGCACGAATGCCAGCAAGACCCAGTCAAAGTCGCGGAAGGAGAAGTTACGCGCCATCAGTGGCCTCCTCCCGCGTGACCGTAATCTGCAATGGGCGCGGGTGTGGCCTCAAGACCGGGCGCAGCCACCGTCCGCTTGCGCCGGTGAGGAGTAAGCTCGATGCGGAAGCGCCCGCCACGCAGCGCGTCGGCTTCCTGTCCGAGTTCGGCTCCGTTCCAAAAGGCGGAGACTTCCGTGGTCGGCGGGGGCGTGCCCGCCAGCTTAAGCCCGCGCTTGCGCTGCTTTTCCACGTAGGCCTTGATCACCTGCGCGGTGGCGCGTCCCGCCATGTACCCGTGTTCTCCCTGCTCGAGCAGCACGGCGACCACGATCTCAGGATTGCGGCGCGGGGTGAAGCCAACGAACCAGCCGTTGTCTTTGAACCTGTGCCCGCCGCCGGTCTTGGCCTTGCCGGTATTGCTGATCACTTGGGCGCTGCCGGTCTTGCCGGCAAAGTCGATGTCCTTGAGGTGGGCGCTGGGCGCGGTGCCAATCGGGTTTACCACCTCGGCCATGGCGTCGGTAATGATCTCCCAGTTGCGGGGATCGAGTGGCACGCGTACTTCGTCGGCATTATCGGCAGAGAGCTGGCGGAACTCCGGCGGCAAGTCGCTGGGATTAGCGACATGGGGCCGGCGCAGCACACCACCCATAGCGATCCCGCCCAGGGCCCGGGCCAACTGCATGGGCGTGGTGGCCACGGCGCCTTGTCCGATCCCTACCGAGATGGTTTCGCCCGCATACCACTTCTGTTTGAAGTTCCTGATCTTCCACTCTTCGGAAGGCATCACACCAGAGACTTCCTGGGGTAGGTCGATACCGGTCTTGCGTCCCAAGCCAAGCGCGGTCGCATACTTGGCGATGCGGCCGATGCCCAGGCGCTCCGCCAATGTGTAGAAGAAAGAATCACAGGACTGGTAAATGGCCTTGTGGATCTCCACCACGCCGTGCGTCCGCCGTTCGGCCACCACCCAACACTTGAAGAAGCGCCCATAGAAATTCTTTCCGCCACCGCAGTTGACGTGCATGTCCTGGGCAATGCCCTCCTGGAGGCCGGCAACGGACATGATGATCTTGAACACGGAGCCGGGAGCGAGCTGCGCCTGGATGGCCTTGTTGAGCAGCGGCTTGCCCTCGTGGGTGACCAGCCGGCTCCACTCCTCACGCGAGATGCGCACCGCGAAGCTGTTGGGATCGAAGGTGGGGCGGCTGACCATGGCCAGGATCTCGCCATTGCGCGGATCCATGGCCACGATGGCGCCGTTGTTACCGGCCGCGTCGAGCGCCTCTTCGGCGGCGATCTGCAAGTCGAGGTCAATCGTTAGCCGCAACTGCTTGCCGGGAACGGCGGGGGTCTCGCTCAGCCGGCCCACCTCCTTACCGCGGCTGTTGACGATGGAACGGCGCGAGCCGTCCTTGCCCATGAGAAAGTCGTTATAGGTCTGCTCCACGCCCGATTTGCCCACGATGTCGCCCGGCTGGTAGAGCTCGTACTGCGACATGTCGAGCATGGCCTCGCTGACTTCGCCCACGTAGCCAATGAGGTGGGCCGCGAAACCTTTTCGCGGGTACAGCCGGCGGTGGACCATGATGGTCTCCAGCTCCGGCAGTTCGTTGCGGTGCGACTCGACAAAGGCCAGCTCGTCAGGGGTGATGTCGTCCTTGAGCACAATGGGCTGGTAGGCAGGACCGGCAGCGAACTTCTTCATCCGCTCGCGTATCTGGGCGGGCGTCATGTTGAGGCCGTCGGCAATCTGCGCGACATCGATGTCGCGGCCCTTCACCTGGTCGCGCAGCAGGAGCACGGAGAAGGAAGGATAGTTGTCCACGATGACTCGCCCCTCGCGGTCCAAAATTTTGCCGCGGGGCGCCAGGATAGGAATGGTGCGGACACGGTTGCGTTCCGCCAGGGTCTCGAAGCGTTCGCTGCCGCCGATTTGCAGGCGCGCCAAGCGGAAGGCCAGCACCAGCAAGAGCGCCAGGATGGCGTACTGGATGGCCATCAGCTTGGCCTGCGGGATCTTGTCGTCGCGGCGGCTCATTAGAGCAGTAGTCAGGAGTCAGTAGAAGCAACAGCTCTCAACTACTCCATTCTCGCGCAGAGACGCCGTGATGCGCCACTGCCAAAGGGGCTGAGACCATATTGAGGCGTTTCCCCGAGAGGGACGCCTGCGAGCGGGATTCGTGGACGCTACGCCGGCCGCTTGAGCCGGTTGAGCAGGGAAAAGAGCAGGATGGCGAGCAGGCCGTTGGCCACAGCCGCCATCAGGTTGCGCGTCCACAGCCACTCCAGCGGCTGTCCCAGGACATTTCTGGCCAGCAGGAAGTACGTGAACTGATGAACCAGGTAGAAGGCGGCGGTCATCAGCAGGCGCGATCCCGGGTTCTCGACGTCAACCCTGACACCGATGGACGATGCCAGGTAGCCAACCACCGTCTTGGCGATGCCGAACAGCCCGATGGGCTGGTGCGTGAGGGTGTCTTGCAGTAGGCCGATGGCAGCGCCGGTGAGCAAGCCGGCCACCTGGCTGCGCCGCGCTACGCCGAAAAAGATGGCGACCAGCATGGGCAGATCGAAGATCAGCAGGAACCCGAACCGCAGCGGGACCATGGCCTGCAGCACTACGGCCAGCAGAGGCACACCAATGCTGGCCAGGGCGCCGAACTTGGAAACTTCAATTTCTTCCCGCGAGGTGTAGGTGACGGCCACGAGGCTCAACGGGGAAGGTCCTCTGGCGGCTGGGGCGACTGGGAAGCTGGAGCGGTCTGCGACCGGGGGTTGGAGGATGGCGCCGCCGCTTCCCCAGTGTCCTGAGGCTTGCCGTCCTGCGGTTTCGCACGGTTGCGATTGCTGGAAGTCTCCTCCCCTGCAGGTGAGCTAGCTGCCGGCGGTGGCGCCGCTCTGGGAGAGGTTTGCGTGCTGGGCGATTGCGGGACAATCTGTGACGGCGCCTGGCTAGGCGCTGCAGGTGGTGGCTTCGACGCGTTTCCCTGCTTGGTTTCAGCCGGCGGCTTGGGCGGAACACCCGGCAGGCGCTGCGCCAGAATATCGACGGCACGGACGGGGGCGGCGGCTTGCGCGGGCTCGGGCGCGCCTTCGGCCATGCGCGCGATGACCAGTACTTCCTCCAGCCGTCCAAGATTGGCGGCAGGCTTCACTCGGATATTCAGAAAGAGGTCGCTGCCGGGATTGACCTGCGCCACCGTGCCGATGGGAAATCCTTTGGGGAAGATGCGGTCGCCGCCGCTGGCCAGTATGCGCTCGCCGGGCTTCACGGTCTCGTCGGTCATGATGTAGCGCAACATCAGCTCACCCGCGGCCGTACCCTGGAGAATGCCCTGCAATCGCGTGTTCTCGAGAATGGCACCCACCCCGCTGGACGGGTCGTTGATCAACAAGACCTGCGCCGATGACGGGAACACGCGCAGCACCTTGCCAACGATGCCCTCGGAAGTGATCACGGCCATGTCCGGCTTGAGTCCGGAATTGGCGCCCTTGTCGATATAGAGCACACGCGACTGGTCGCTCCCGCTGGAGCCGATGACCTGGGTGGCCACGGTTTCGGAAACGAACTGTTGCTTGAACGCGAGTAGCGCCTGCAGCCGGCGGGCCTGGTTGGCATCTTCGCTAAGGCGTACCTGCTCGATGCGCAAGCGCTCGAGTTCCCGGCGCAGCGTCCGGTTTTGCTCCCGCACCCCACGCAGATAAATGTAGTTGGTCCAGAGGCCGCGCACCCAGCCGCCAGACGAGGTGATGGCTTTCTCGAGAGGAGTGATGGCAGTAACCGCCCAGACGCGAATCAGGCGCGGCGAGCCATTTTCGGCCGGCCGCTTCACCTGCACGGCCAGCGCCACCACCTGGGCAAAGATCACTAGAATCAGGATGGTTGCGTTGCGGTAGCGGGCGAAGAGGTTTTCCACGCGATCTTCGGTAGTCGGCCTTCGCTGGTGGCCGGGAGTCTGGATTGAAGGACGGACTAAGCGCAGCCCTGCCCTACTCGATCGAAATCTTCCTCAGCAGTTTGAAGTCGCTGAGCATCTTGCCAGTGCCCAGCACCACGCTGGCCAGAGGATCGTCGGCGATGGAGACGGGCAAGCCGGTTTCCTCGCGGATGCGCTTGTCGAGGTTCTTCAGCAGCGCCCCGCCGCCGGTAAGGACGATGCCGCGGTCGCTGATGTCGGCCGAGAGTTCGGGCGGCGTCCGCTCCAGGGCCACGCGGACTGCATTCATGACGGTGGAGACGCACTCCGCCAGCGCTTCGCGGACCTCGCTATCGTCCACGGTGATGGTTTTGGGCACGCCCTCGATCAGGTTGCGACCCTTGACCTCCATGGTCAGAGGCTTGTCCAGCGGGTAGGCCGAACCGATCTCCATCTTGATCTGCTCCGCGGTGCGCTCGCCGATGAGCAGGTTGTACTTGCGCTTGAGGTAATTCATGATGGCTTCGTCCATCTGATTGCCGGCCATGCGCACGGAACGCGAATAGACGATGCCGCTCAAGCTGATGACGGCGATATCGGTAGTGCCGCCGCCGATGTCCACGATCATGTTGCCGCTGGGCTCGGTGATGGGCAGGCCGGCGCCGATGGCTGCCACCATGGCCTGCTCCACCAGATGCACCTCGCTGGCCTTGGCGCGATAAGCGGAGTCCACCACGGCGCGCTTCTCCACCTGGGTGATCTCGGAAGGCACCCCGATCACGATGCGGGGATGCACCAGCATCTTGCGGTTGTGCGCCTTCTGGATGAAGTAGTTCAGCATCTTCTCCGTGACCTTGAAGTCGGCGATCACGCCGTCCTTCATGGGCTTGATGGCCACGATGTTGCCCGGGGTGCGGCCCAGCATCTCTTTGGCTTCCTTGCCAACGGCCTCCACTTCGCCGGTCATCTTGTTGATGGCGACGATGGAAGGTTCGTTCACGACGATGCCCTTGCCTCTGGCGTAGACCAGAGTGTTCGCCGTGCCCAAGTCGATGGCCAGATCGCTGGAGAACATGCTGAACAGCGATCGCACGTTATGCACCCAGGACTGGGAGCGCACACCGTTGGTTGACATATCTGTACTACTCTCTCTGACTGGCTAAGTTTGTCCAATTACCAAAGTTGGTGCCCGACGAAGCCAGCAGCTTGGGTTCATTGTAGTCGAAACGTGGCCGCAACGGCGGCCCCAGCCCTCAGAATGCAGGCTGGCTTACTGAATCACGACCTTCTTCTGCTGGGTGTTTACCCCTCCCCGAGCGTTCTGGGCTGTAACCGTAATGATGTTCTCGCCATTGGGCAGAGGCGGGGTGAAGTAGTGGAAGCGGCCCTCGGCGTTGATAATCGGGACTTCTTCCCCGTTGACCATTACCCGGGCAGAAGGCTCGGTCTTGCCGAGCACCTCGATCACGTGCCCGTGCTGGACGAAGGGCGACAGTTCCAGCGCCAGGGTCGCGTCCTGTAACCCCTTGGGAATAATGGTGAAGCGGTTCTTTTCGCTCTCGACCGAATCGCTGCCCTTGGCATCGATCGACTGCACAACCCAGTAATAGGCCCCCTCGCCCAGGCTAGGAACCAGGACGTCAGTACCAGCCACCTTGCGGTCGTAAACGGTAGAGGAAAAGTAAGGGTTGCGCGAAATGCGCAGGTGGTAGCCGCTAGTGTTGCGCACCGGCGTCCAGGAGAAGTTTACCGGCTTGGAGCCACCGCTCAAGAAGATCGGCATCATGTTGGCGGGGGCGATGAGGATGGGGGGGCCGATCTCTTTCTTCTTCACCATCTGTGGCGAGCCACTCTTGAAGGTCACCTTCTCATAGTCGGTAAGGCGCACGATCTCGTTGCCGCGCACCACCTCACCAGCGCCTTTCTTGACCAGAATCTCATGCTGGTCGGCGCGGGGATCGTTGCGCACCTGGGCGGCGCTCTCCGGAGCCAGGCTGGCGGTGGCGCCCGACACGATGACCCTTGATTTCGAGCCCTGCGAGTAGGTGGCAGTGGCCAGGTCCACGGTCCCGGTGGTCACCTGCACGGCAACCTGGGTCTGCCTGGCTTCGTTGGTCGAGTTCTCTTCGATGACGATGAGGGAGTCCTGCTTGATGGTGTAGTTGGTGCCGTCGGCGAACACCACCTTGGCCATGCCCTCGGAGGTGGTCTGCACCACGTCGCCCTTCTCCAGCGGCACGGAGTAATCAGCTGCCACCCAAGTGTTGCTGTTGGCCTTCTTTACCCGCACCTTGCCGTCGAGGTTGGTGAAGTACGCCTCTTGCTTGCCGGGGGCGGTCGCGCCCGCAGTCTTGGGAGTTGCGGCAATGCGCTCTGCAACTCCGGAGACCAACCCTTCAAGTGCGTTGATCCCTGCCTTGGTGGGTCCGGGAAAGGCGATGTGAAGGATGGAGAGGATGATGGCCAGCAAACTCACCACCGCAATGAAAACGCTGCGGTAGGTGATGGTGGTCCATGCAAAGAAAAAGTCGGTTTTGCTCTTCCTAGACACTGCGCCAATGGAGCTTTGAGCGCAGACTACCACATGACCATTGAGGCGTAACCAGATAACGAAGGTGTGCGCACGGTCTGCGGATTCAGTTTGACACCCGCACCCCCAGCATCGGGCGCCCCACCCCTTGCCCTCCGCTCGACCAAAAGGGGACTGCCACGGGGCAGGGAGCGTCCTATTTCGGGCCTTCGGACAAGGAGACGTCCAGCTAAGACGCGTGTTTTCAGCCGAAGATATTTGGCTGCCGGACTGCTTTGTCATCGTTAGCCCTTCTCTCCACATTGATCCCCTGTGGGCTTCCGGGATGGCATGCAGGGGACACCAGCTGTGGTCGCCCACGCAGCGCTTCAGGTCCCAGGGCGACCGCATAACCCCGGCTCAGACTGGATTCTCGGGAGCCATACCAGCGGGCCGGGGTTTTTTTCTATCCCAACCGATGGATTGATCCTTTCAGCGAGCGTGCAAGGCGCTGCTCTTGCGTAGCTTTCAGCGGCAGGCGTAGGATGAGGAGTTTTGTAGAGCGGAGGCACAAGCACTCATGGCTACAGAAACTCTCCGGCCGACGGAAGCCTCGGGCCGCATCGGTACCACAAAGGTCTGTAAGAATTTCATTGACGGAGAGTGGGTGGAAGCCTTGACCGGCGAGACCTTCGAGAACGTCAATCCTGCCGACACTCGCGACCTAATAGGCATCTTTCAGAAATCCGGTAAAGAGGACGTGGATGCAGCCGTGGACGCGGCCAAGCGCGCCTTTGAGAAGTGGCGGCTGGTGCCGGCGCCGCGGCGGGCGGAGATCGTCTTTAGCGCCGGCCAGATGCTGCTGGAGCGCAAAGAAGATTACGCCCGCGATATGACCCGCGAGATGGGCAAGATCCTGAAGGAAACGCGGGGCGACGTACAGGAGGCCATCGACACCGCCTACTACATGGCGGGCGAAGGGCGGCGCATGTTCGGCCCCACCGTACCCTCGGAGCTGCCCGACAAGTTCGCCATGGCGGTGCGGCACCCCGTGGGGGTGTGCGCCATGATCACGCCGTGGAACTTCCCCATGGCCATCCCCTCGTGGAAGCTGCTGCCGGCCCTGGTCGCGGGAAATACGTGCATCATCAAGCCCGCGCAGGACACGCCGCTCTCTGTCTTCAATCTGGTGAGGACTCTCGCCGATGCCGGAGTGCCGCGCGGCGTGTTGAACATCGTCACCGGGTTCGGCTCGCGCGTTGGCGGGCCGTTGACCGAGCACCCTGACATCCGCGCGGTCTCGTTGACCGGATCCAGCGAGGTTGGGCGCATCGTGGGGGAGACTTGCGCGCGCAGCTTCAAGCGGTGCTCACTCGAACTCGGCGGCAAGAACCCGATGATCGTGCTTGACGATGCCAACCTCGACCTGGCCGTCGATGGTGCGCTTTGGGGCGCTTTTGGCACCACCGGACAGCGCTGCACCGCCACCAGCCGCATCATCCTGCAGAAGGGCATCTACGGCGAATTCGCCGAGCGGTTGGTGGAACGCGGCAAGAGGCTGCGCGTGGGCAACGGCCTGGACGAGACCACGGACATGGGCCCGGCGGTCAACAAGGCACAACTGGAAACCGACCTCAATTACATCCAGATCGGCCAGAATGAAGGCGCCAAGCTGCTGTGCGGCGGCCACCGTCTGGATGCGGGCGGGTACAAGTACGGGTGGTTCCTGGAGCCGACGGTGTTCGGCGATGTCGATCCCAGGATGAGAATCGCGCAGGAGGAGATCTTTGGGCCGGTGGTGTCGCTGATCCCCTGCGACAACTTCGATCAGGCCATCGAGATCGCCAATGGCGTGATGTACGGGCTGTCATCTGCGATCTACACCCGCGACGTCAACAAGGCGTTCAAAGCGATGCGCGACTTGCACGCCGGCATCACTTATGTGAACGCGCCCACCATCGGCGCCGAGGTGCACCTGCCGTTCGGCGGCACCAAGGCCACGGGGAACGGCCATCGCGAAGGCGGCCTGGGGGCCATCGAGTTCTACACCGAGTGGAAGTCCATCTACGTGGACTATTCCGACCGCCTGCAGAAAGCGCAGATCGATCGGCCGGAGTAGATTTTCGGGCGGCCACGCCCGCGTTCAGCCGGGCCCGCTGCAAGACACGACCTATCTTGCGAGGCGTATGCGAATAGGTGTCCCGAGAGAAGTGAAGGACAGAGAATCGCGGGTGGGCATTGTTCCTGCAGGGGTCAAGGCGCTGGTGGACGCCGGCCATCAGGTGATTGTTGAGACCGGGGCAGGCGAACTTTCCTCTCTTCCCGACAGTGAATACAAAGCAGCCGGGGCGCAGCTCGTGAGCAGCGCGGCTGAAGCGTGGGCGCGCGCCGAAATGGTGGTCAAGGTCAAGGAGCCACTGGAGTGCGAATACGGCTTCCTGCGCGACAATCTGGTGCTGTTCACCTACCTGCACCTGGCGCCTGTGCCAGACTTGACCGAGCAACTGCTGAAGAAGAACGTCACCGGCATCGCCTACGAGACCATCCGGGAGAACTCTTCCCTGCCGCTGCTGACGCCCATGTCGGAGGTGGCCGGGCGCATGTCGGTGCAGGTGGGCGCAAGCTACCTGGAGGCCGAGCGCGGCGGACGGGGAGTGCTACTGGGGGGCGTGCCGGGAGTGCCGCCAGCGCAAGTGTGCATCATCGGCGGCGGAATCGTGGGCACTAATGCCGCCAAGATCGCGTTGGGGATGGGGGCGCTGGTGGTGTTGATCGAGAAGAACCTGAACCGCCTGCGCGAACTGGACGACATTTTCGGCGGGCGCCTGCACACCGTGGCCTCCAACTCTTACAACATTGCGCGAGCGGTGAAGCAGGCGGACCTGGTGATCGGCGGCGTGCTGATCCCGGGCGCGGCTGCGCCCAAGCTGGTCACGCGCGAGATGGTGCGCACCATGAAGCCGGGCGCGGTGATCGTGGACGTGGCCATCGACCAAGGTGGCTGCATCGAAACCGCGCGCCCCACCACGCACAGCGATCCCGCCTATGTAGTGGATGGCGTGGTCCACTATTGCGTCACCAACATGCCGGCGGCCGTGCCGCACACTTCTACCCTGGCGCTCACCAACGCGACCTTCCCCTACGTCCTGAAGCTGGCGCAAATGGGAGTGACCGCGGCCATCCGCGACAGCGCGGCCGTGCGCGAAGGCGTCAACACTTACCGTGGCAACGTGACCTACGCGGCCGTAGCCGAGTCCCAGGGCCGGACGTGGAAGGGCGTCAGCGACCTGCTCTAGCCGCTGGGAGTATTTCTCCACCAGGAAATCGCTGAGACGGTAGGGATGCTTCGCCCGCGCAGCGGGCTCAGCATGACAAGCAAGGAACATTTGGCTGAGCGTGAAGCGGCGAGAAGCTACAATGCCATGGCCGCATGATTGACATCCACTGCCACCTCCTGCCAGAGGTCGATGATGGCGCGAAAAGCTGGGCCATCGCGCAGGAGATGTGCCGCATCGCGGCCAACGATGGCATTACTCACATCGTTGCCACCCCGCACGCCAACGACACCTACGTCTACGATCCCGACCTCAACCAGGCCACCCTGGCGCGATTGCGAGAGCTTGCGGGAAACACACTGCAGTTCAGCCTGGGATGCGACTTCCACTTCTCCTACGACAATCTGCAGCAGGCCCAGAAGGAGCCCGGACGGTACGCGATTGCCGGTTCGCCCTATCTGCTGACGGAGTTCAGCGACTTCGGCCTCTCGCCGCAGGTGAGCGCAGCCATCTCGCGGTTGCGGTCGACGGGGGTGATACCGATCGTTACTCACCCGGAACGCAACCTGCTGATGCAGCGCAATCCGGAACAGGTTTTAGGACTGATTGACGGCGGCTGTGCGGTGCAGGTGACCGCCTCTGCGCTCACCGGCCAGTGGGGCGAGACTGCGCGGCGCACGGCTCATTGGCTGCTGGAACGCGACGCCGTACACGTGCTCGCCAGCGACGCGCACGACGACCGCCACCGTCCGCCTCTGCTCTCCCCGGCGCGCGAGGCCGTGGCCAAGCTATGCGGCCCAGACGTGGCGCGCGCCCTAGTCCAGGAAAACCCCGCCGCCATCATCGCCGGCCAGCCGCTTCCCTACTGGCCCGCGCCGCGGCCCAAACCGGCCAAGGCTGCGTTTGCCTCAGGACTGCTCAGGCGCAAGTGATGGCGGACCGCTGGCTTGTTCCTAGAATCGGGTGGGCAAAGTCCGGCAACGGCAGATAACACTCGCGCCGTGGATTAGAAGAGAATCGCGTCAGCCTTGCGCTCCGAACGGGCTGCAGTTGAGGCGTGCAAATCGCGCTCAACCCGGTGAAGGATGCCCGGATCGAAACGTCCGACTAAGGTGGCGAGTTGTTCAGGCTCGCGCAGGGTTGCAAATGTCCTTGCTGGTGAGACGTAAACAACTACCGGCCGTCCATGCCGAACCAGATCTACGATGCTAGTTAGCGTTCCACGACTCTTGCCATCCCAAAGCATTAGGCCATAGTCCGCTTCCTCTGCCATCGCACGATCCTTAGTAGAAAAATACGTAAAGCCGCGCGTCCCGAGAGGGGCGGCAATATCCCGGGTCGGCCAGTTTCCGATGTTGTTGCGACACTCGCCCACCATGCAGAAGACGACCACGTTTGGGTAGCGCCTGCTGGACAGATATCGCTGCACCGCCTTATCAGCGCCGTTCGCGTCCCCAACCATGATCGTGAAACCTCTGTCGATGATGTTATCGAGACGACGTTTCACGTCTTTATTGAGCCGCGATACTCGCCGCGAGCCGCCAATGAAAACCTTGGACATAGAGTTCTACGTTCGCCTCCGCGTGAGTGCAAGCATGTAAACCGTTGCGGCCTTGCTCTCCGTGAGAAGCACTCTAGCCACGGCGCCTACTGTGGAACCGTACTCGAATAGGTCATCGACCAACAGTATACGCTTGCCACGGATTTCGTCCGGTGCACCTCGAAATGCATCCTGGAGCATCCTCGCCCGGTCCAGTGGAAACTCGATATTCTTCATCGGCGGTGTGGCTTTCACTTTGACTACCGCCTCCTCGCAAACCGGAATGCCTAATCGTGACGAAAGCTCTTGCGCAATTTCAATAACCGGCTGAGACTTCCTGACGATCGATGGCGGCACAGCAACGATGTGGTCGAAAGCCCATCTGGATTCCCTGAGGAACTGCGCAGCTGTCTCGGCGATAAACGGAAGAGCGGCTTTGTCGCCGCGATACTTGAATCGATAAACCAGCTCACC